>JANWLJ010000001.1 GCA_025450955.1 Polyangium sp. (in: bacteria)
CTGAGCTTTGACCGGCCTGGGAGACGCTGGCTTATGCCGGTGGCCGAGGTGCTCTGAGCTTTGACCGGCCTGGGAGACGCTGGTTTATGCCGGTTTATGAGGAGAGATGCCCGAGTGGCCGAAGGGGCACGACTGGAAATCGCGTGCCGCAAGGTACCGAGGGTTCGAATCCCTCTCTCTCCGCTGAGAATTGATGCTAGGTTCTTTTTGGCTCTGGGCGACGCAAAGCTGACGAACCCCGCCAGGCCCGGAAGGGAGCAACGGTAGTCGACGGCGCGGGTGCCCGGAGCCACCTTTTACGCAACGGAGCGCGCCTGCCGGGCATCTTGCGGCGTACGTCCTCGCTTCCTCGGTCACGGGCGCAGAGCCCGCTCCCTCGGTCGCTGCGGGCGTGCGCCGCAATCTGCCTCGGCAGTCACGCTCCTTCTGGCCGCTCCTGAAGAAGAGAAGAGAAGATCGAGCATGAGCTATTTGGTTTTGGCTCGGAAGTATCGGCCGCAGACGTTCGAGGAGATCGTCGGGCAGGAGCATGTGACGCGCACCCTGCAGAATGCGATTCGGCAGGGGAGACTGCATCACGCGTTTCTGTTCACCGGGGCGCGCGGGGTGGGTAAGACCACCGCGGCGCGGATTTTGGCCAAGGCGCTGTCGTGCGCCGAGGCGCCGACGCCGACGCCGTGCAACGTGTGCGAGGCCTGCCGCGAGATCACCTCGGGGTCGAGCGTCGACGTGCAGGAGATCGACGCGGCGTCGAACAACGGCGTCGACAACATTCGCGAGCTGCGCGAGTCGATCCGCTACGCGCCGGTGCGCGGCAAGAAGAAGGTCTACATCCTCGACGAAGTTCACATGCTCTCGGGCGGCGCGTGGAACGCGCTGCTCAAGACGCTCGAGGAGCCGCCGCCGCACGCGGTGTTCGTCTTCGCCACCACCGATCCGCACAAGCTGCCGGCGACCATCCTCTCGCGGGTGCAGCGCTACGACTTCAAGCTGGTGCCGGTCAAGCGGATCGTCGAGCACGTGGCCCACATCCTCGACGAGGAGAAGCTCGCGTTCGATCCCGCGGCGCTGATGCTGGTGGCGCGCGAGTCGGGCGGCTCGGTGCGCGATTCGCTGTCGCTGCTCGATCAGGTGATCGCGTCGGTGGGCGAAGGCGGAGTCACCGAGGCGGCCACCGCCGAGATCCTCGGGGTCGCCGATCGCGCGCTGCTCGCCAGCCTGGCCCGCGCGGTGCTCGACAAGGACGCCGAGGCGGCGCTCTCGGTCGTCGATGCCGCGTTCGTGCGCGGCTACGATCTGCCGCAGCTCGCCCAGGCGTTTCTCGGCCATCTGCGCGATCTGGTGGTGGTCTCGTCGGTGAAGGAGCCGAGCGGGCTCATCGAGGCGGCGGCCGCCGAGCTCGACGAGCTCAAGGCGCAAGCCGCGCGCGCGCCGGCCGGGCTCGCCGAGCTCTACTTCGATCGCTTCGCGAAAATCGCCGAGGAGGTCTCGCGCTCGCCGGTGCCGCGTTACGTGCTCGAGGTCGGGCTCATCGAGCTGATTCGGGTCGAGCCGCTCGAGCCGATCGCCGGCCTGCTCGCCAAGCTCGAGGCGCTCGAGTCGCGCTTGGAGAAGGGCGCGGGCTCAGGCGGCGGATCGGCGCCCGGCGCGGGCCGCCCGTCGCGGGGCGCGAGCGAGCCCAGCGTGGCTCGCGGCGCGCCGGAGTCGAGCGCGCGCGGCGCGAACGATTCGGGGACGCGCGGCGCGACCGAGGCGAATCCGCCGCGCGGCGCGACGACGAAGAAACCATCGGGCAGCTTCTCCGAATTGGTCGAGTCGGTGCTGGCGGTGGACGTGATGCTCTCGCCGCTGGCGCAGGCGCGGCTGCTCTTGCTCGACGAGCACAAGCTCTCGCTCGGGTTCGAAAAGGAGTTCGCCGCCGACGGGCTGCGCGAGCGGCTGCCGCAGCTTCGAGCGGCGCTCGCCAAGGTGACCGGGCGCGAGCTCGCCGTCGAGATCGTGGTGGGCCCGGCCGGTGAGCTGCCCGGCACCGAGACCCTCATCGAGGTCGAGCAGCGCAAGGTCGACGAAGATCGCGAAAAGCGCCGGCTGGAGGCGCTCCAGCATCCGGTGCGTAAGAAGATCGACGAGACCTTCGGCGGGACGTGGAAGGAGCCCGTCGTCGACCTCGAACCTGGAGAATAACGATGACCAACGGCGGCGGCTTCGACCTGAACGCGATGATGCAGCAAGCGCAGCAGATGCAAGAAAAGATGATGAAGGCGCAAGAGGAGGCCAAAGGGCAGATCCTCGAAGCGTCGTCGGGCGGCGGGATGGTGACGGTCACCATCACCGGCGGGCTCGAGGTGCAGAAGATCAAGATCGACCCGTCGGTGATCGATCCCAAGGACGTCACCATGCTCGAAGATCTGGTGACCGCGGCGATCAATCAGGCGGTGCAGAAGGCGCAAGCGGTCACCGCCGAGTCGATGCAAAAGGCGATGGGTCCGCTCGCCGGCATGGGCATCCCCGGCCTCTTCTAAAATGAGCGCGGATCCTATCGGAAGATTGATCCGCGAGCTGGCCCGCCTGCCCGGCATCGGCGAGAAGACCGCTTCGCGGCTCGCCTTCCATTTGTTGCGCGCACCCGACAGCCAATCGCGCGAGCTGGCGCAGGCGCTCGTCGAGGTGAAAGAAAAAATTCGTCTCTGCGAGGTGTGCATGAACCTCACCGAGGCGAGCCCGTGCGCGCTCTGCTCCGACGGGCGGCGCGATGGGCGGATGGTTTGCGTCGTCGCCCATCCGCCCGATCTCTACGCGATCGAGCGCACCGGCGGATTTCGCGGCCGCTATCACGTGCTGCACGGCGTGCTCTCGCCGCTCGACGGCATCGGCCCCGACGATCTGCGGTTGAAGGAGCTGCTCACCCGGCTCGCGGCCGGCGTCGACGAGCTGATCGTCGCCACCAGCCCGAACGTCGAGGGCGAAGCGACCGCGCTCTATCTCGCCAAGGTGGTGCGGCCGCTCGGGGTCAAGGTCTCGCGCATCGCCTCGGGCCTCGCGGTCGGCGGCGAGCTCGAGTACGCCGACGGCGTCACGATCGCAAAAGCCTTGGAGGCGCGGCGTCCCATGTGACGACCACCGGTCACGATAGTTGAAAAAGCGGTGGCAATCTGATAACTAAGGACGACCGGACCCAAAGCACGTCCACCGTTCCGTAGGGCAGGACTTAGGCACGCCAGGAGAGCCGGATGGGTACCCCGCAGGTCGTGATGTTCGAGGAGGAGCAGCAGCAGATCCAAGCGGTCTGCGATCGGCTGCAACGCGACTCGAACTCGATAGCCATTTTGGTCATCAACAAAGATGGGCAAGAGATCGCCCGTGCCGGCAACACCGAGCACCTGGACGTGACCTCGCTCTCGTCGCTCTTCGCCGGCAACGTCGCCGCCACCGGAGGGATCGCCAAGCTGCTCGCCGAGAAGGAGTTCTCCGGGCAGTTTCACGAAGGCGAGAAGACCAACATCCACCTGTCGCTGGTCGCGCAGCGCGCGATCCTGGTGGTGCTCTTCGACAGCCGCTCTTCGCTCGGACTGGTGCGGCTGCGGGTGAAAAAAGCCTCCGAGGAGCTGGCCAAGGTGTTCGAGGCGCTGGTGAAGAAAATGTCCGCCGGCAACACGCCGACGGTCCTCGGCGAGATCTCCGACGCCGACATCGACAATCTGTTCAACGACTAGGTCGGGGGCGCCGCTTCGGAATGAGCTTCATCAATTACAGCTCGCGGGAGATCAACTGCAAGATCGTCTATTACGGGCCGGGACTGTGCGGCAAGACGACCAACTTGCAGTACATCTATACGAAGACGAATCCCGAGGCGAAGGGCAAGATGATCTCGCTTGCCACCGAGACCGAGCGCACCCTGTTCTTCGACTTCCTGCCGCTCTCGCTCGGCGAGATTCGCGGCTTCAAGACCCGCTTTCATCCTTATACCGAGCCGGGCCAGGTGTTCTACGACGCTTCCCGCAAATTGATCTTGAAGGGCGTCGACGGTGTGGTGTTCGTCGCCGATTCGCAGATCGAGCGCATGGAGGCGAACATCGAATCGCTCGACAACTTGCGGGTCAACCTGAGCGATCAAGGATACAACCTCGACAAGATTCCTTACGTGGTTCAATACAACAAGCGGGACCTGCCCAACTCGGCCCCGCTCGATGAGCTGAAGAAGGTGCTCAACCCGACCACCGTCCCCGAGTACGAGGCGGTGGCGACCACGGGTGTGGGCGTGTTCGACACGCTCAAGGCGGTGGCCAAGCTGGTGCTGACGGAGCTCAAGCGAGGCGGGTGACGTGACGACCCCACGGATCCGGACCGATCTACAAGCAACGCCCCTCGAAGATCAGGGGATCAAATACTACGACGTGAGCGACCCGCGGTCGGGTGCGCGGATGCGCATGTACGACTTCGAGTGGCTGATCGCCGAGCGGATGGACGGCGCGCGCCGCTTCGACGAGGTGGCGTCGTGGGCCAAAGAGCGGCTCGGGCTCAGTCCGAGCGCCGACGATCTCGCCGAGTTCGCCCGCAAGCTGCGCGAGCTCGGGTTCTTCGAGCTCGGTGAGCCGATCGCCGCCAAGCCGGCGGCCGCGGCGAAATCGGATGAGCCGATCATCGAGGAGGACGACGACGAGCTGACGCCGCTGCCCGATCCGATGCCGGCCAGCCGCGAGCTGTCGCCGCCGCCGATCGCGAAGGAAGCGGCCAAAGACGAGATCATCGCGGTCTCGGCGACGATGCCGGTGATGACGGCGGTCAAGCCGGAGCCGGCGCCCGCGCCTGCGCCGTCGGCAAGCAAGCCCGCGGCTCCGGCCGCGCCGCGCACCATCGAAGTGGATCCGACCACCTCGACCGGCAAGATGGATACGCCGCCGCCGCCCAAGAAGTCGGGCTCGGGCTCGCTCTTCTTCGTGCTGCTGGTGCTGATCGGCGCGGGCGGCGCGGTGGTCTACATGCAGTATTTCCGGCCGCAGTCGGCGCACGTGACGGTGACGCTGGCGACGCCGCGCGAAGTGGTCGAGCTCTACGACGGCGCGGCGCCGGTGAAGAAGGCCGAGGCGCAGACGCTCTCGTTCGGCGAAGACGGCAAGGTCACCGAGGTGGTCGCCAAGGGCACCGAGGCCAAAGCGGGGATGCCGCTCGCCACGCTCGACGCCTATCCGCAGGTGGAGAAGTCGCTCGCGGATCTGAAGGACCGCGAGCGCTTCTATGAGAAGCAGCTCGCCAAGGCGCAGCTCAAAAATGATCCCGCCGAGCTCAAGCTCGCCGAGGCGAAGGTCGCCGAGAAGAAGAAGCTGAGCGCCGAGCTCGAAGCGCGTGCGCTCAAGCTGCGGCTGATCGCGCCGGCCTCCGGCACGGTCACCGTCGTGCTGGTCTCCGCCGGTGGCGACGCCAAGGCGGGACAGCCGGCGGTCAAGCTCGGCTCGAGCCAGCTCACCGCCGACTTCACCGTTCCCGCCGCGGGCGCGCCCAAGGTCGGCGAGGCGGTGACGCTCAAGCCGGCCGGCGGCGGCGCCACCATCGTGAACGGTCGCGTCGCGCGGGTCACCGGCGGCGTGGTCACCGTCGAGCTGAACGAGGGCGCGGCAAAGCCGGGCGACTCGCTGCGCCTGGTGCGCTCCAAGCAGGAGAACGTGGTGCCGGTGCCCGCGGCCGC
>JANWLJ010000002.1 GCA_025450955.1 Polyangium sp. (in: bacteria)
CCGGCGATCCGCTGCTCGGCAAGATCAAGGACGATCCCGTCGACGATTTTCCGCTCGAGCGGGTCGGCCGCGACGAGTACGTCTACAAGGGCAAGCAGTTCTCGGCGCACATCCTGCCCGACGGCACGGTCAATTTCGACGACAAGAACATCCGCGACTTCAACGGCACCAGCGGCACCTTCGACCTCACCGATCTGATCATGAGAGGGCGCAAGGAAGATCCGTACCGCGCCGAGAAGAAGCGCTTCATGGACGCCACCGCGCCGCAGCGCGAGAAGCTCGCCAAAAAGGCGCGCGCCGAGCGGATGCAGGAGTCGCTCGGCGGATTGCCGTCGCACCTCGAGGCGGTGTGGGAGCTGGCGCGCCCGGCGGCGGCGCGGCGCAAGCTGCTCTTCGAAGTGTGGCAGGAGACCGCCTCGGGCGACGACGAGATCGGACAGGCCGGCGCCCAGGCGCGCGCGATGATCGAAGCGTTCATCCGCCGCCGGCTCCCCGAGGGCAGCCCCGACGCGTTCACCTCCGACGAGCTGGCCGCCTATAGCCGCGGCAAGCGCGCCTTCGATCCGTACAAATAGCCCGCGCCTAACCGGCGGCGCGGCAGAGGACGAATTTCAGATAGCGGCCTTCGGGGAAGGCGGGCGTGGTCGGGTGATCGGCGGGTTGGCCGCGCACCTTGAGCACCCGCAAGGGACGACGCGCCTTCTCCGCGGCGACGCGCAAGCAGCCGAGAAACGCCTCGTGGTTTACGTGCGAGGAGCAGGAGGCGGCGGCGAGCACGCCTTCGGGCGCGACCACCGAGAGGGCGAGCGCGTTCAGATCTCGGTAGGCGGCGAGCGCTTTTTTGAGCGACTTCTCCGACGGGGCGAAGCTCGGCGGATCGGTGATCACCAATCCGTAGCGGCGGCCTTCGTCGCGGGCGCGGGCCAGCCAGGCGAAGGCGTCCTCGCAGGCGAACCGGTGGCGCTCGGGATCGAGGCGGTTCAAGCGGAAGTTGGCGCGCGCCTGCTCTAGCGCGCCCTCGGCGCTGTCGACGGTCACCACCTCGCGAGCGCCCGCGAGCGCGGCGTGCACCGAGAAGCCGCCGGTGTAGCCGAACAGATTGGCCACCGCTTCGCCGCCTGCAAACGGGCGAATCGCGCGGCGGTTCTCGCGCTGATCGAGGAAGAAGCCGGTCTTCTGTCCGTGCGCGACGTCGACCGCGAACCGCACCCCGCTCTCGCGAATCTCGATCGGCGACGGTGGCGCGCCGCCGAACAGCGCCTCTCCCTTTCCGCCGCGCGAGCGCTCATAGAGATGACGAATTCCGAGCGGCCGTCCCGCTTCGGCGATCGCGGTGATGAGCCATGGGCGCCACGCGCGCACCGCGTCGCCGTCGAGCCGGAGCACCGCGACCTCGGCGTAGACGTCGACCACCACCCCCGGCAGAAAATCGCCTTCGCCGTTCATCCAGCGGAACGCGTCGGTCTGCCCGGCATCGATCGCGCCGCGCCGCGCCTTGAGCGCCGAGTCGAGGCGCGCGCGCACGAACCCTTCGTCGACGAGCTCGGCGGGATCGAGCGTCGCCACCCGGACCGCGATCGGCGAGCGCGCATCGTAAAGCCCGCGCGCGACGAACCGTCCGCGCGAGATCACGTCGACCACCGCGCCGGTGGAGATGCGCGCGGGCTCGAGCGCGTCGGCGTAGATCCAAGGGTGGCCGGCGCGCAGGCTGCGCTCGAGATCTTTTTTCAGCCGCACCGTCGCCGTCGGAATCGCCATCGGGCCCGCATCCTGGCTTGCCGATCGCGGCGGGTCAATGCCATGTTCCCTCCATGCCGATGCCTACCGAGATCGTCGGGCTCCTGCGCTCGACCGTCGCCATCACCTGGGAGGACGGCCACCAGTCCGTCTACCCGGCGCGCGCCTTGCGTCTGCGTTGCCACTGCGCCTCCTGCGTCGAGGAAATGTCCGGCGAGCCGCTGCTCGACCCGGCGAAGGTGCCCGAGACGGTGCGGGCGCGCTCGATCCGGGTCGTCGGTCAGTACGCGATCCAGATCGATTGGTCCGATGGTCACTCGACCGGCCTCTACAACTTTCGCGATCTGCGCGCCGGCTGCCCGTGTGACGCCTGCGAGAAGCTGCGCGCGCAGGGCCGCACCCCCGAATAGCGTTACACTCCTCTGTGATGGCCGCTTTGACCCAGCTTCGCCGCGGGCGCTTCGAGCACCCGTTTTTGCCCACCACGCGCGACGAGATCGAGGCCCGCGGCTGGGACGCGCTCGACGTGCTCATCGTGAGCGGCGATGCCTACGTCGATCATCCTGCGTTCGGTCCGCCGCTCATCGCCCGCTTCCTCGAGGGGCGCGGCTTCAAAGTCGGCTTCGTCGCTCAGCCTGACTGGCGCTCGGTCGACGACTTCCGCAAGCTCGGCCGTCCCCGCCTGTTCATCGGCATCGCCGCCGGCAACATGGACTCGATGCTCAACCGCCTGACCGCGCAAAAGAAGAACCGCGCCGAGGATCAATATTCGCCGGGCGGCCGTCGCGATCTGCGTCCCGACCGCGCCACCATCGTCTACGCGAACCGCGCCCGCGAGGCGTGGCCGGGCGTGCCGATCGTGATCGGCGGCATCGAGGCGTCGCTGCGCCGCATCGCCCACTTCGACTACTGGTCGGACTCGGTGCGGCGCTCGATCCTCCTCGACGCCAAGGCCGACCTGCTCATCTTCGGCATGGGCGAGCGGCCGGTGTGGGAGGTGGCCGAGCGGCTGCGCGCAGGCGAGCCGATCGAGCGCGTGCGCGACGTGCGCGGCACCGCCTTTCCGGTCTCGCGGGTGGAGGCCGACGCGATCGCCGCCGCGCCTTCGGAGACGGTCTCCGACGGGCGGGTGATGGTGCTGCCCTCTTTCTCCGAGGTGCTGACCGACAAGCGCAAGTACGCGCTCGCCTCGCGCATCCTTCATTTCGAGACCAATCCGTATAACGCGCGTCCGCTTTTGCAACGCGACCGTTTCGATTCGGCCGGCGTCTATTTCAATCCGCCGGCGCTGCCTCTTGCGACCGAAGAGATGGACGAGCTCTACGATCTGCCGTTCAACCGCGTGCCGCACCCGATGTACGGCGAAGATCGCGTGCCGGCCTACGAGACGGTCAAGCACTCGCTCGTGATCATGCGCGGCTGCTTCGGCGGCTGCACCTTCTGCTCGATCACCGAGCACGAAGGCCGGGTGATCCAGAACCGCTCCGCCGACAGCGTGCTCCGCGAGCTGCGCGAGCTCCGCCGGCAAGAGGACTTTCGCGGGGTGGTCTCCGACCTCGGCGGGCCGACCGCGAACATGTACCAGATGCGCTGCGAGTCGGAGAAGTTCGAGTCGAAGTGCCGGCGCCTATCGTGCGTGCATCCCGGGATCTGCGAGCACTTGAAGACCGATCACGGCCCGCTCATCGATCTGATGAAGCGGGTGCGCAGCGAGGAGGGCGTGCGCCACGTCCACGTCGCCTCGGGCGTGCGCACCGATCTGGTGGTCGACGGCGAGCGCGGCAAAGAATATCTCGACGAGCTGACCCGCCATCACGTCGGCGGCCAGCTCTCGGTCGCGCCCGAGCACGTCTCGGAAGAGACCTTGCGCCTGATGAAGAAGCCCGGGATCGAGAGCTACGATCGCTTCACCGAGCAGTTCCGCTGCGCCTCGGAGTCGGCGGGAAAAGATCAGTATCTCGTTCCCTATTTCATCAGCGGCCACCCGGGCTCGACGCTCGCCGACATGATCGACATGGCGCTCTATCTGAAGAAGAAGGGCTATCGCCCGCGTCAGGTGCAGGACTTCATCCCGACCCCGATGTCGCTCGCCGCCACCATGTATCACTCGGGCCTCGATCCGATGACGATGAAGCCCTGCTACACCGCCAAGGGTCTGCGCGAAAAGCGGCTGCAGAAGGCGCTGCTCCTTTATTGGAACCCCGAGCACCACGCCCTCGCGCGCGAGGCGCTCACCCAGGCCGGGCGGACCGATCTCATCGGCCACAAGCCCGAGCATTTGGTGCCGCCCGCGCCGTTTCAGCGCGGCCCCGCTTCGCCGCGCGCGCGTCTTTCGCCGGTCGCCAAGAGTCGACCGCGCCGTCGCTGATGGCCACCTACGCGATCGGCGACGTGCAGGGCTGCGCGACCACGCTCGAGCGGCTGCTCGGCCGGATCGGCTTCTCCGCCCGCGATCGCCTGTGGCTGGCCGGCGATCTGGTCAACCGCGGCCCGCGCTCGCTCGACGTGCTCCGCGTCATCCACGGCCTCGGCGCGCGCGCGGTGGTGGTCCTCGGCAATCACGACCTGCACCTGCTCGGCCGCGCCGCCGGCGTCACCGAGGCCAAGCGCCGCGACACCCTCGACGAGGTGCTCGCCGCGCCCGACCGCGCCACCCTGCTCGACTGGTTGCGCGCCCGCCCGATCCTCCATCGCGAAGGGTCGCACGTGCTGGTGCACGCGGGCCTTCTGCCGCGCTGGACCGTCGAGGAGGCGCTCGAGCGCGCCGCCGAGATCGAGACGCTGTTGCGCAAAGGCGAGCTCTCCGAGCTGCTCTCCAAAGAGACCCGCGCCGCCCGCTCGCTCCAGGTCTTCACCCGCCTGCGCACCTGCCGCGACGACGGGCGCATGTGCGACTTCGACGGTCCGCCCGACGAGGCGCCCGACGGCTGCTTCCCCTGGTTCTCGCACCCGAAGCGCCGCTCGACCGACGTGACCATCCTGTTCGGCCACTGGTCGGCGCTCGGCCTGCACCTCGGCGAAGATGCGATCGGCCTCGACACCGGCTGCGTCTGGGGCCGCGCGCTCTCTGCCGTTCGCCTCGAAGATCGCGCGGTCTTCTCCGAGCCCGCCGCCGAGCCGTCCGCATGAGGCGCCGCATCGGCGATCACGACGTTGGCTTCGAGATCACCGGCGAAGGCCCGCCGCTTCTGCTCCTTCACGCCTTCCCCTTCGATCGCCGGCTGTGGCGCGCGGCGACCGAGCGGCTCGCCGCAAACTTCCGGGTGATGGCGATCGACGCGCGCGGCTTCGGCGAGTCGACTCCGCCCGCGCCCTTTTCGATCGCCGATCTCGCCGACGAAGCAGTCGCCCTCCTCGACGCGCTCGGCATCCCGATGGCGGTGGTGGCGGGCGTCTCGATGGGCGGCTACGCGGCGCTCGCGCTC
>JANWLJ010000003.1 GCA_025450955.1 Polyangium sp. (in: bacteria)
CCGGGCCGCACCAACAAGCTGCACGAGATCATCGACAAGGCGAAGGCCGACATCATCAGCAAGGCCGGCATCCACGATCCCGATCTCACCGTCAACCTCGACATCGACGGCAACAACGCCAAGGTCAGCGCCGACTATTCGGTGGTGATCACCCACCCCATGACTCCTCGCACCACCACGCTGCACTTCGTCCGCAGCGAGAGCGCCGACATCAAGCGAGTCAACTGGGACAACTGATGGCTCGCTGCGCGGCCGCGCTCTTGTGCCTGGTCGCGCTCGGGGCTCTCGACGATCGCGCGCAGGCCACCCAAAAGAGCGCGCCGCCGGTGCAGGTGGTGGTGCTCAAGCGCGCCGGGGTCACCGCCTACGAAGAGGTCGCCGAGGAGTTCGGCGAGCGCTGCCGCGTGCGCGCGCGGGTGGTCAGCTTCGGCGACGAGGGCGTGACCGCCGACAAGGCGGGGATCGGCCGCGGCGATCTGGTGGTCACCGTCGGGCAAGAGGCGCTCGACGCGATCGCCGGCGCCGGCGCGGTGGTGATCCCGACCTTGGCGTTTCACATCCCGCCTGCGCTCATCGGACCGCCGGTGGCGCCGCCGCCCGAGCTGCTTTTGCGCGTGCTTCAGGCCGCGCGCGGCAGCATCCGGCGGGTGGCGACGATCTATGGCCCGCGCTCGCAAGCGGCGATCGACGCCGCCAGCCGCGCCGCCAGCCGCCTCGGCATCACCCTCATCGCCACCCGCGTCGACAGCGGGCCCGAGGCGGTGCGCGCGCTGCACGCGATGATCGAAGGCCGGCCTGCGGCCAGCATCCACGCCATTTGGCTGCCGGGCGACACCGACGTGGTGACCCCGCAGGTGTTTCAATATGCGCTGCGCCTTCAGCTCGAGCTCGGCATTCCGGTCGCGGCGGCGACGCGCCAGCAGGTCCACTCGGGCGCGCTGGTGGCGGTCGACTTCAACCCGCGCGCGGCCGGGCGGGCCGCGGCCAACATCGCCAACCGGCTGCTCGACGGGAAAGCCGTGAGCGCGCAGATCGAAGATCAACTCGAGCTCACCTCCGGCGCGCGCATCACCGTCAACGAGCAGGTGGCGCGGCGGCTCGATCTCGATCTCGCCGCGCTCGCGAAAATGGGCGCGAGGATCGAGTGATCGAGCCCGCGCTCAAGAGCCCGCCGCGCCGCTTTCGCCGGCGGGTCTTCTTTTACCTGCTCAGCTTGTCGCTCATCACCTCGGCGGCCTCGGGCGCGACCTATTACATGCGCGAGATGAAGTCGATCGAAAAGGATCGCGCGCTCCGGGCCCACACGCTCCTCACCAGCCTGGCGACCCAGGCCGAGCTCGGCGCGTACGCCGGCGACGCCGCGCTCTGCGATCTGCCGGCGCGCCGCACCTTCGGCGAAGAGGACGTGGTGCTGGTCGGGCTCTACGACGTGCACGGCCGGGAGATCTTGCAGATGATCTCGCCCGCGCTCGGCCCTCCCGCCGCGCCGCCGCTCGCCGCGCTGGCCGCGCTCACCCGCGATCCCGACGCGCCGCCGATGCGCTTCGCCGCCGACGGCTACGACGATCTGTGGGCGCCGATCGTCACCACCGCCCGCCCCGCCGCGGTGGCGCTCTCGTCGGAGCCGGGCGGGATGCCGGCGCGCCGCGAGGTGATCGGGCTGGCTCGGGGCGGGCTGTCGCGCACCACCGCGCGCGAGCAGCTCGCCGAGGTTTGGCAAACGGGCATCTATCTCACCATCGGCCTGCTCGCGCTCGGCGCGCTCGCCGCGCTGCTCATCGCGGGCCGGATCTCCGATCCGATCCTGGCCCTCGCGGCGGGCGCCGATCAGATCCGCGCCGGCAACCTCGACGTGAAGATCGACGTCGCCTCGCGCGACGAGCTCGGCACGCTCGCCGACTCGTTCAACAAGATGGCCGCCGAGCTGCGCGAAACCATGTCGAAGCTCGAGGCGCTCAACCGCAATCTCGAGGGCGAGGTCGAGCGGCGCACCGACGAGATCCGCCGCTCGGCCGAGTTCACCGAGGTGCTCAACGCCCCGATCGTGCGCGCCGAAGGCGAAGGCGCGCACCCCGAGCTCGATCGCCTGCTCGACGGCGCGCTCGCCTCGCTCGTGGCCGCGACCCGGGTGCGCGCGGCCGCGATCCTCTTGCCGTGGGAGGAGTCGGTCGAGCTCGAGCTTCAGGTGGCGGCGGTGCGCGGCGCCGAGCCGCGCGAGATCGGCGCGATGCCGACCGAGGCCGAGTGCGCGGGAGGCCGCCCGATCGTCGAGCCCGAGCGGGCGATCGTGCCGATTCTGTTTCGCGGCGCGCCCGAGGGCGCGATCGTGCTCCTCGACGCTGAGCTGGCCGAGCCGGCGGTCGAGTTCGCCGCCCGCGCCGCCGGGCCTTTGGCGATCGCGATCTCGAACGCGCGCGCGTACGGCGCGCTTCAGCACCTCGCGCGCCAGCTCAAGGAGCGCAACGTCGCGCTCGAGAAGCAGCGCGATCAGCTCTCGGAGATGAACCGCCTCAAGTCCGAGTTCCTCGCCAACGTTTCGCACGAGCTGCGCACGCCGCTCAACGCGGTGCTCGGCTACACCGAGATCATCCTCGAAGGAATTTATGGGCCCACGACCGACGAGCAGCGCGAAGGGCTGGCCGGGATCGAGGAGTCGGGCCGGAACCTTCTCACCCTCATCAACCAGATCCTCGATCTGTCGAAGGTGGAATCGGGCAAGATCGAGCTCTATCTCACCGAGGTGCCGGTGCACGACGTGATTCACGCGGTGGTCTCCGAGGCGCAGGCGCTCGCCAAGGAGCGGCCGTATCGCGTGGAGGCGCGCTGCCCCGAGCGGGTGGTGGTCAAGACCGACGCCGCCAAGGTGAAACAGATCCTGACCAACCTGGTGTCGAACGCGATCAAGTTCACCGAGAAGGGATCGGTCTCGATCGCGCTCGCGCCCGAGGAGGGCGGCGGCTGCTCGATCGAGGTGCGCGACACCGGGATCGGGATCAAGCGCGAGCACCAGGCGTTCATCTTCGAAGAGTTCCGTCAGGTCGACGGCTCCTCGACCCGCAAGTTCGCCGGCACCGGCCTCGGGCTCTCGATCGCGCGCCGCTTCGCCCAGCTCTTGTCGGGCGCGATCTCCGTCGAGAGCGAGCCCGGCCGCGGCTCGACCTTCACCCTCCATCTGCCCGCCGAAGCGCGTCCCCTCTCGCGCCCACCGGCGCCGCCGGCCGCCCCGCCGCAAGGAAGGTCCAAGTGACCGAACCGCACGCGCCGATCGACCGCACCATCCTGCTCGTCGAGGACAACCCGCACAACCGCAAGATCTTCTCCGGCATGCTCGCCCACGCCGGCTTCCGGGTGATCGAGGCCGAGGACGGCAATCAGGCGCTCACCCGGGTCGAGGAGACGCGCCCCGATCTCATCCTCATGGATCTCTCGATCCCCGGCATCGACGGCTGGGAGGTGACCCGGCGGCTCAAGGCCGACCCGCGATTTTCGCCGATTCCGATCATCGCGCTCACCGCCCACGCGATGCGCGGCGACGAGGAGCGCGCGCTCCAGGTCGGCTGTAACGGGTATCTGTCAAAACCCATCTCGCCGAAAAAAGTGGTCGAAGAGGTCAAGCGTTACTTGAAGCTTTAGGTTTTGCCTTTACCGACGGACGCAGGCTCGCTAAAATTACGGGCTGAGCGCGGCATGGCGAAGCTGATCCTCACATCGGGCGAGCACCAGCAGGAGTTCGAGCTGGCCGCCATCAACACCCTCGGCCGGCACCCCGACAACTCGATCCAGATCCTCGATCGCATCATCTCCAAGGAGCACGCGCAGATCCTCCGCGGCAGCGACGGGCGGTTCCTCTTGCGCGACCTCGGATCGCTCAACGGCACCTACGTGAGCGGCGCGCGGGTCTCGGAGCATCCGCTGCAGCACGGGGACGAGCTGGTGCTCGGCTCGACCCACCTCACCTTCGTCGAGCACACCGACGTCGAGGAGTCGCTCAACCGGGTGACCATCGCGCCGAGCGCGCTCGAGAGCATCGTCCGCCACAAAGTCGACGCGCAGGCGGCCTCGCACGACTTTCTCCCCGAGAATCAGATCTTCGAGGTCGAGCAGCTCCGGCGGGACTACGAGAAGCTGCGCATCGGCCACGAGCTCGGCCGCGCGATCGTCGGCATCCTCGATCTCGACGAGCTGTTGCCGCGGATCCTCGACAAGTCGTTCGAGCTTCTGCCCGCCGATCGCGGGGTGATCCTCCTCTACGATCAGGACGGCCAGCTCGTCCCGCGTTACGTCAAGCACAAGGCGGACAAAGGCGCCGACGATCAGATCGTCCTTTCCAAGTCGATCCTCTCCGAGGTCGAGCAGCACAAAAAGGCGGTGCTCTCCTCGGACGCGACCATGGACTCGCGCTTCTCGGGCGCGCACTCGATCATCATGCAGGGCATCCGCTCGACCATGTGCGTGCCGCTGCTCCATGGCGACGAGCTGCTCGGCATCATGCACATGGACTCGCAGATCGCGACCAACGCTTTTACCGAAAAGGATCTGCAGATCTTCACCGGCATCGCGGCCCAGGCGGCGGTCGCGATCCAGAACGCGCGGCTGGCCAAGAAGATCGAGACCGAGACCAAGACCCGCGCGCAGTTTCAGCGGCTCCTGTCGCCGAACCTCGTCGAGCAGCTGGTCGCAGGCAAGCTCCACCTCGAAAAGGGCGGCGAGCTGCGCGAGGTGACCATCCTCATCTCCGACATCCGCGGCTTCACCTCGATGAGCGAGCGCAAGGAGCCGGCCGAGATCGTTCAGATGCTGAACGAATATTTCGAGGTGATGGTGGACGTGCTGTTCCGCGCCCAGGGCACCCTCGACAAATACGTCGGCGACGAGATCATGGCGCTGTTCGGCGCGCCGGTCGACATGCCGGACGCGCCGGTGCACGCGGTCCGCTGCGCGCTCGAGATGCAGAAGGCGCTGCGCGAGTTCAACCGCACCCGGCTCGCCGAGAACCAGGACCCGATCAAGATCGGCATCGGCATCAACACCGGGCGGGTGGTCACCGGCGCGATCGGGTCGTCGCGCACGCTCCAGTACACCGCGATCGGCGACGCGGTGAACACCGCCTCGCGGTTGTGCTCGGTGGCCAAGGCGGGCGAGATCATCTTGAGCGAGAACACCATGCGGCGGGTCGCCAGCTCCGTCGACGCGCTCTCGCTACCGGCGGTGAAGGTCAAGGGCAAGGAGCAGGAGCTCAAGATCTACAACGTCGTCGGGATGCGGGGCGAAGAATGGAAACAAGAACGCACGCGTCCCATCTAACGGGCGAATAGGGCGGCCATCTCATGGCGTACGTCCTCACTTCCTCGGTCACGTATCGGAATACGCTCTCTCGGTGGTTCCGGGCGTGCGCCATGATCTGGCTCGCCCTATTCGCCCTCCTTGCGACGGCTTCAATCGCGGAAGCGGATCAGCCGATGCAGGTGGCGCGCAGCTATTCGCGGCTGTGGCCGATCACGCTCGACGCGCACCTGCTCGTCGGTGGCGAGCCGCACGGGCCGCGCGGCACGCCGATCGCGTTCGGGGTCGGGGCCGAGCTGATGTGGCGCGCGCGGGTGGGCGCGTTCGCGGCGCTGCTCTCGAGCGAAGGCTCGCCGATCCTGCCGCAGGCGCAAAACGGGAAGGTGCTCAACTCGCTCGGCGATCGGATCTCGGTGCCGTTCGGGCTCGCGGCGCGGCCGTTCGAGCCGCTCGCCGAGTCGCACGAGGGCTGGGCCTGGCGGCTGCTCGCCGGGATCGGCCTTCAGGCCGGGCTCACCATCGAGAACGTGCGCTCGAGCGACGACGACGCCACCACCGCCGGCTTGCACCTCGCCGCCAGCCTCGACGTGCCGATCTTCGGCGGGCCGATCGCAGGCGGCCTGGCGCTCCGGCTCTATGGCCGGATGATGGTCACTCCCGAGCTCACCCTCGACGCGTCGGCGCCGCAGCGAATCCACGAACCGATCTTCAGCGGCCAGATCTACGGCGGCCTCGCCTACTACTTGTAATTTGGACGATCCAGCGGCGCTCGAGATCTGGAACCATCGCCTCGCCGAAATCGCCGAGGAGATGGGCTTTCAGCTCGAGCGCGCGGCGCTGTCGCCCAACATCAAGGAGCGCCACGACTGCTCCTCGGCGCTGTTTTCCCCCGACGGGCGGCTGGCGGCGCAGGCGGCCGACATCCCGGTCCACCTCGGCTCGATGCCGCTCTCGGTGCAAGCGGTGATCGCGCGGTTCGTAGGCGAGGAGGAGCTTTCCGACGGCGAGGTGGCGATCGTCAACGATCCCTATGCGGGCGGCAGCCACCTGCCCGACGTCACCCTGGTCGCGCCGGTGTTCGAAGGCGGTCGGCGGATCGGCTGGGTGGCGAGCCGCGCCCACCACGCCGACGTCGGCGGCGCCACGCCGGGCTCGATGGGCGTCGGCACCCGCGCGCTCGGCGATGCGCTGCCCGAGGCGGAGACCATGCCGCCGGCGATGGGGCCGCGCTACGAAGAGTTCGCGCACGTGCCCGCGCCGCTCGTCTATCGCCCGATGACCATCGACGAGGAGGGCCAGCGGATCCCGCCGACTCGTCTCACCGACGCGCTCGCCGAGCGGTTCGCCGCCGGCTGCCGCGCTCCCGACGAGCGGCGGGGAGATCTGGCGGCGCAGCGCGCGTCGATCGAGATCGGGCGGCGCGGCCTTGCGCGGCTGGTCGCCGAGCACGGCGCCGATCGGGTGCTCGCGCTCGAGGACGCGCTCATCGATTACGCCGCCCGGCTGATGCGCGCCCGCATCGCCGCCATCCCCGACGGCGTCTACGCCTTCGCCGACTCGCTCGACGACGACGGCGCCGGCACCCGCGACGTCGCGCTGCGGGCGACCCTCTCGATCGAGGGCGAGCACGCGACCGTCGACTTCTCCGACAGCGACGACGAAGTGCAAGGTCCGCTCAACGCGGTCGGCGCGGTGACGCTCTCGGCGGTGCTCTACGCCTTTCGCCTGCTGCTTCCGCCCGACGCGCCCACCAACCACGGGCTCCTCGAGCCGCTCACCGTGATCGCGCCCGAGGGCACCATCGTCAACGCGCGGCCGCCCCGCGCGGTCGCGGCCGGCAACGTCGAGACCTCGCAGCGGATCGTCGACGTGGTCCTCGGCGCGCTCTCGCAGGCGCTGCCCGAGCTGATTCCGGCGGCGAGCTCGGGCACCATGTCGAACCTGCTCCTCGGCGCGCCGCCCGGCGTCCATCCCGAGTGGGCCTACTACGAGACGATCGCCGGCGGCGCGGGCGGCTCTCCGGCGGGCGCGGGCGCCTCGGCGATCCAGACCCACATGACCAACACCCGGAGCACGCCGGTCGAAGCGCTCGAGCACGCGCTGCCGCTCAGGGTCCTGCGCTACGCGATCCGCAAGAGCTCGGGCGGCGGCGGCGTCTGTCCCGGCGGCGACGGGGTGGTGCGCGAGCTCGAGCTCCTCGCCAAGACCGAGGTCACCCTGATCGGCGAGCGGCGCAGGCGCCCGCCCTATGGCCTGTCGGGCGGCGGCCCCGGCGCGGTCGGCGCGGTGACGCTC
>JANWLJ010000004.1 GCA_025450955.1 Polyangium sp. (in: bacteria)
AGTCGGCGACATTAACGCCTGGAAGCGAGATGTCAACGGGAAGGAGGTTCCACGTGGAACCTCGGCCGGGCAGGTTCCACGTGGAACATCAGGCCGGGCGCTAATCGTGTCGGAAGGGCTGAATCCGGCGGGCGCGATCGCCGATCCGGTAGTCGCGGGCGGGCTCGCGGGTGAAGCCGGGTGGGGCGGCGAGCTCGGGGGAATCGGCCGTCTGCATCGCGATCAGTAGACCGCCGGGAGCGACCAGTGGCGCGCCGTGCGCCAGCCATTCGGGCGGGTCCCAGGTCGCGCGGGAGATGGCGACGTCGAACCGCCGATCGAGCTGCTCGGCGCGGGCGCAGACCGGCTCCAGGTTGGGAGCGATCTCGAACCGCAGGGTTTGGAGAAACGCCACCTTCTTATGGATGGATTCGACGCAGGTGACGTGCAGGGTGGGGCGGGCGATCGCGAGGACGGCTCCGGGAAAGCCGGCGCCCGAGCCGACGTCGACCAGGGTGGCGGCGCGATCGACGAGCGGCGCCACCGCCAGGCTGTCGAGAAAATGGCGATCGACGATCTCGGCCGGCTCGACAATCGCGGTCAGGTTGATCTTGCGGTTCCAGGTAAGGAGCAGCGCGAGATAGCGATCGAGCTGGGCGAGCTGCGATTTGTCGAGCGCGAGCTCGAGGGCGGCCGCGCCGCGACGAAGCCGCTCCTTTATTGCCGCGTCCATGGCCGGCCAGTATATTGTCGCCGGGAGGCGATCGGCAAACTCGCATGGCTTTTCTCACGCCCGAAGCGTTGCGCGATCAAGTCCAATCGGTCGTCTCCAAGCTGTGCGGTGGGGGCGCGGTGCGGATCGCCGCGATGGCGGGAGGCGCCTCCTTGCGGCGCTATTACCGGGTCGAAATCGAGGGCGGAAAGCCGGGCTCGTTGGTGGTGATGGAGACCGGCGATCCGCGCCACTCCGACGAGGTGGTCAAAGGCGGCGGGCCGGACGAGCTGCCCTTTCTGAACGTGCAGCGCTACCTCGCGCGCGGCGGGGTGGCGGTGCCGGCGCTCTACCTCTACGACCCGGACCAGGGGCTGGTCTATCTCGAAGATCTGGGCGACATCACCTTCGAGTCGCGGGTTCAGCCGGGCTCGGACGCGGTGCGCCGCCGGTACTACCAGCTCGCGATCGACGAGCTGGTGGGGATGCAGCGGTTCGCCACGGCTCAGCCGGATCCCGGCTGTATCGCCTTTTCGCGCGGCTTCGACTTCGACCTGCTCAAGTGGGAGCTCGACCACTTTCGCGAATATGGGCTGGAGGCGCGGGGGATCGTGCTCGCGCCGGCGGAACGGCAGGAGCTCGAGCGGCAATTTCAGCAGATTGCCGAGCGGCTGGCGGCGGCGCCGCGGCTGCTGGTTCATCGCGACTATCAGAGCCGCAACTTGATGGTGCAGGATCGCGGGGCGAACGAGGCGCCGCGGCTGCGGGTGATCGATTTTCAGGACGCGCTCCTCGGCACCGCGGCCTACGATTTGGTGGGGCTCTTGCGTGACAGCTACGTGGCGCTCGCGCCCCAGCTCCTCGACGAGCTGGTCGGCTATCACGTGCGGCGGGCGGAGCTCGACGAGCGGGCGTTCCGCGAGCTGTTCGATCTCCAGACCGTCCAGCGCAAGCTGAAGGACGCGGGACGGTTCGTCTTTCTCGAGCAGGTCAAGAAGCTCCCCGGCTTCATGCAGCACATCCCGAGCAGTCTCGGGTACGTGGCCGAGGCGCTGTCGAGGCTGCCCGAGCTCGCCTCCCTGCGCGAGATTCTGGCGGGTCATTTGAACGATTTTCCGACCTAACGATGGGTAGGTTTGTTTAGAAAAGACGGTAAGTTATCCGACTGAAATCACATCTTGGGGGAACTTGACCGGGCAGTCAGACTTACGTTACGTTGGGCGCTCGGTGAGATGGGCACGCAACCGATTCCGTTTGGCAAGTACGAGCTGATCTCGCGGCTGGCGGCCGGCGGGATGGCCGAGATTTTTCTCGCGCGCACGCGCTCGATTCAGGGCTTCGAGAAGTACCTCGTCATCAAAAAGATCTTGCAGAGCCGGACCACCGATCCGGACTTCGTGCGCATGTTTCTCGACGAGGCGCGGGTGGCGGCGACGCTCGATCACCCGAACATCGTCCAGATCTACGACGTCGGTAACTTCGAGGACGAGTACTTCATCGCGATGGAGTACCTGCGCGGGCACAACCTCATCGAGATCGTGCGCGCGGGGGCCAAGCTCGGCTACTCCAAGCCGCCGCTCGAGCACGTGATGTCGGTGCTCTCGGGGGTGTGCGCCGGGCTGCACTACGCGCACGAGAAGCGCGATTTTCAGGGACGGCCGCTCGCGATCGTCCATCGCGACGTGACGCCGCAGAACATCGTCATCAGCTTCGACGGGGCGGTGAAGATCGTCGACTTCGGGATCGCCAAGGCGGCGACCCGCGAAGTGGAGACGCTGGCTGGGACGCTCAAGGGAAAGATCGGCTATATGTCGCCCGAGCAGTGTCGCGGGCTGGCGGTCGATCGGCGCTCGGACCTGTTCACCGTCGGGATCATCCTGTACGAGCTGACCACCGGCAAAAGGCTCTATCACGAGCGTTCGGATTTCGAGACGCTCAAGAAGATCATCGAGGGGCCGGTGCCGTCGCCGCGCGACATCCTGCCGTTTTATCCGGCGGCGCTGAGCGGGATCGTCGTGCGCTGTTTGCAGAAGAGCCCCGACGATCGCTATCAGACCGCGCGCGAGCTGCACGCCGACCTCGACGCGTTTTCGCGCGACAACCAGCTCGTGACCGGGACGGTGCCGCTCGGACAGTTCATGGAGCGGGTGTTCGCCGACGAGCTGGCGGCGAGCCGGAACACCGACGCGTCGGGGATGGTGTTCGCGTCGCAGATGGCGACCTCGGCGTCGGGGCCGTCGTATCTCGGCGAGTCGTCGTCGCGGCGCTCGGGGCAGCTCGAGGTGCCGCTCGACAAAGCGCGGCGCAAGCACCTTCTCACGCGCGCGGCGCAGCTCGTCCTGGCGCTCTTGCTGGTGCTCTCGGGTGGGCTCGCGGTGTGGTGGCGAACGCGCGCGGCGCCGAGGGCGGCTCAGGCCTCGTCGGTGGCGGGCGCGAAGCCGGCTTTGGCTCAGCCGGGGGCGCAGCCGATCGCGACCGCGCCGCTCGTCAAGAGCGCGACCGCGCTGCCGGCGCCGAGCCTGCCCGAGCCGAAGAGCGCTCAGCCGGAGCCGGCTCCCGTGATGGCGCGGCCGCGGCCGGTCGCCCGCCCGGGCGATGCTCACATCACCGTCGCGTCGGAGCCGCGCTGCGAGCTGCTCGTCGACGGAGAGCCGTATGGCGCGACGCCGGTCGTCGATCTGGCGGTGCCGGCGGGCCGGCACACGCTCATCCTGCTCGACTCGGTGCAGGGGATTAAAGAGGTGCAGAAAGTCCGGCTCGCGAGCGGCGAATTGTGGACCCGCTCGTTTCAGCTCGAAGATGGGCGGATGGTGGAGCGCAAGGGGCTCTCGCCGAAGATGCTCGTCGAGGCGGCGCCCGTCCGGCCGCAGGTGGCGGCTCCGGCGCCGGTGAAACCGGAGCCGTCGGTTCGGCCGCCGGCGGTGACCGGGCCCGCCTCGGGCGGTGCTGCGCCCGAGCGAGCGATCGCGCCGCCGCCCGCGCCCCGGCCTCGGCCGACCACGCATCCTGCGCCGACCAGCGAGCCGGCGCCGAGGACGCGCGCGGGCGCGAGCGAGCCGGCGCGCACCATCGCCGGGTTCGTGCTCGACGCGCAGAAGCTCTCGACGCCGGCGCCGCATCTTCCGGAGTTCGTGATGCGGCGCCAGTCGGGCGGAACGTTGGTCGGCACCTATAAAATTTGCGTCGACGAGGCGGGCCACGTCTATGACGTCAAGACCGTGTCGTCGATCTCGGGCGCGGACGCCGAGATCATGAGCACCCTGCGCCACTGGCGCTATCGGCCGCGGTCCGGCCGGGTGTGCGCCGCCAAGCAATTCGTCTTCAAATTGCAGTAGCCTGCGTCTTGACCGACCCGGGTTGCCGGTCTAGACTTCGATCCCTCTGTCGGGTGGAGTGTGGCGAAGCAGAGTCTTCTGCTGGTCGACGGTGACACCAAGAGCTTACGCGTCCTCGAGGTTAGCCTCAAGAAGGCGGGGTTCAATGTCACCACGGCCCTAAACGGCCAGGACGCGCTCTCGAAGGTGGAGACCGCGGCGCCCGACCTCATCATCTCCGACACCAAGATGCCGGAGATGGACGGCTTCGAGCTGGTCGAGCGGCTCAAGCAGCACGCCGAGTGGGCGCCGATCCCGTTCATCTTTCTCACCGCGCAATCGGACGTCGAGGACAAGATCCGCGGGCTCGAGCTCGGGGTCGAGGATTACCTCACCAAGCCGATCTACATCAAAGAGATCATCACCCGGGTCAAGATCCTGCTGCAGAAAAAGCAGCGGCAGTCGCTCGAGGAGAACAAGCGCGAGTCGCGCACCAAGTTCGCCGGGCAGCTCGCCGACATGGCGGTGGTCGATCTCATCCAGACGATCGAGATCAGCCGCAAGTCGGGGGTGATTCACTTCACTCACGAGGGCGGCAAGCGCGGATCGATCTATTTTCGCTCCGGCAAGGTGATCGACGCCGAGCTCGGGCGGCTCACCGGCGAAGAGGCGGTCTATCGGCTGCTGGTGTGGAGCGAGGGGCAGTTCGAGGTCGAGTTCAAGAACGTCCGGCGCAAGGACGTGATCGAGCTGTCGTCGCAGGGCATGTTGATGGAGGGGATGCGGCGGGTCGACGAGTGGGGCCGGCTGTGCGAGCAGCTTCCGCCGCTCGAGACGGTGTTCGAGGTCGACTATCGCGAGCTGGCCGAGCGGCTGGCGGAGATTCCCGACGAGATCAACGGGATCCTCCGGCTGTTCGACGGGCGGCGCACGCTCATGCAGGTGGTCGACGACTGCGAGTTCTCCGATCTCGAAGCGCTCAACGTCATCTCCAAGCTCTACTTCGAAGGGCTGGTCTACGACGCCTCGACCGGAGGCGCGCCGTCGGAGGAGGTGGAGGAGGAGACGCACGAGCTCGAGGGGTGGCTGGCCGATCCGCGCACGCCGACCGCGCCGCCGCCGGCGCTCGGCGAACGGGGCGCGCCGATCGAGACGCTCGCCGAAGGCGCCGAGAAGCGCGATGCGCCGGTCGGGTGGGGCGGTGAGCTCGAGGAGACGGCCGCGGCCGGCGGGCAGCCGGTCACCTCCGCCGAGCCGGAGTTTCACGTCGAGGTGGCGCCGGCGCCCGACGGCGATGCGCTGTTGCGCGAGGCGGCGCGGCTCGAGGAGTCGCTCGCCAGCGCGATGGAGGAGTCGCCGCGATCGATCTCGCAGCAGATGAAGGCCGTCGCGCCCGAGCCGGAGCCGCCGCCGCCCGAAGGCGTGCTGCTCAAGTTCCCGTCGACGCCGGCCGGCCCGGCGCAAGGAGCGGCGCTCGCGCGGGTGGTGTTGCGCAAGTCGCCGGCGCCGCGGCAGCAGCTCACGATGGCGCACTCGCCGAACGATCTGCTCCAGCCGGTCGCCGGCACCACCGACGATCTGCGCGGCGAGGAGCCGCCCGTCGACGAGGCGCCGCCGGTGGTGCTCTCGGATCTGCTGATGGCGGATCTGGCGACCGCTCGGCCGGCGGCTTCCGATTCGGCCGGTGAGTTCGATGAGCCGACCGCCACGCCGCTGCCCGATCCGTTGCCGCCGCCGCCCGAGCCGACCCACCGGCTCGAGGTGCGCGCGCCCGAGGCGCGGCCGATCGACGAGGACGAGCTCGACGACGCTCCGCCGGCGCGGCTCGGTTGGAAGATCGCGGGCGGGGTCGCGCTTTTGGGATGTGTCGGGGCGCTCCTGTTCGCGTTCTCCTCGTCCAAGCGGCCGAAGTCGACGCCCGACGTGCCCGTCGCTGAGCAGCCGACCGCGCCGATCGCGGCTGCGCCGAGTGCGCCGGTGGCCGCGCCGACGACTGCCCCGACCGCTGCGCCGAACGCGCCGGTGGCGGCTCCGACCGAGCCGACCCCTGCACCGGTCGTCGCGCCGACGACTGCGCCCGTCGCTGCGCCGGTGGTTGCGAAGCCGACCGAGCCGGTGGCTGCGCCGAGCGCGCCGGCGGCCGACGACGCGGCGTATCGCGCGCTGGTCGAGCAGGGCAAGGCGCTGTTCAAAAAGGGCGACGCGAAGAGGGCGCTCGGGCCGCTCGAGAAGGCGGTGGCGATGCGCCCGGGCGACGATCAGGCGCTGGTGCTGCTCGCCAACTGCTATCTCGATCGCGGCGCGAATCAGAAGGCGCTCGATGCCGCGCAGCTGGCCGCGACCGCGAACGCGAAAAATGGCGATGCGTTCCTGGTGATCGGCGCGGTCGAGCAGCAGCTCTCTCACAAGAGCGAAGCGCACAGCGCCTACGAAACCTATCTCAAGCTCGAGCCGCACGGACAGTACGCGAGCGACATCCGCGCGATCTTGACCACGCTGAAATAATGTTGGTGCTCGGCATCGAGTCGTCCTGCGACGAGACGGCGGCGGCGCTGGTCGAAGACGGCGTCAAGGTGCGCGCCGACTCGGTGTGGTCGCAGGTGGCGGTGCATCGCGAGTACGGCGGAGTGGTGCCGGAGATCGCGTCGCGCGCGCACATCGTCAACGTGGTGCCGGTGCTCGAGGCGGCGTTCGCGCAGGCGGGCTGCACGCTCGACGACGTGGGCGGAATCGCGGTCACCCGGGGGCCGGGGCTGGTGGGCGCGCTGCTCGTCGGAGTGCAGGCGGCCAAGGCGATCGCGTTCGCGCGCGGGCTGCCGCTCGTCGGGGTGAACCACCTCGAAGGGCATCTGTGCGCGGTGTTCCTCGAGGCGGAGCGGGTGCCGTCGTTTCCGCACCTGGCGCTGCTCGTTTCGGGCGGGCACTCGGAGATCGTGGTGGCGCACGATTTTGGAAAATACGAGCTCCTCGGCGCGACCCGCGACGACGCGGCCGGCGAGGCGTTCGACAAGGTCGGCAAGATGCTCGGGCTCGGCTATCCCGCCGGGCCGGTGATCGACAAGCTGGCGCAGACCGGCGATCCGACCGCGGTGGCGCTGCCGCGGGCGATGCGCGGGCGCGGGCTCGACTTCAGCTTCAGCGGGATGAAGACCGCGATGTCGACCTGGCTGCAGAAGCACGGGCGGCCCGAGGGGCAGGCGCTCGCCGATCTGTGCGCGAGCTTTCAGGCGGCGGTGGTCGATCAGCTGGTGTCGAAGACGATGATGGCGATCGAGGAGCGGCGCCTCGGACAGCTGGTGCTGGCCGGCGGGGTGGCCTGCAACCGGGGGCTTCGTGCTGCGCTGCAACAAAAATCAAGCGAGCGCGGCTTCGAGCTGTTCATCCCGCCGCCCAAGCGCTGCACCGACAACGCGACCATGATCGCCTGCGCCGGATCTCATCGGCTGGCGCGCGGCGAGCGGGCCGATCTGACGCTCAACGCCACCGCGACCCTGCCGCTCTGAACGTGCCGGCTCCCGACGCGCGCGCGCTTCTCGCCAAGTACGGGCTGCGCGCCAAGAAGAGCTGGGGCCAGAACTTCCTCGTCGACGAACGGACCTATCGCGCGATCGTCGATGCCTGCGCGCTCGACGACAAGAGCTGGGTCATCGAGATCGGCGCCGGGCTCGGCACGCTCACCGCCCGGCTGGCGGAGCGCGCGGCGCACGTGATCGCGGTCGAGCGCGATCGCGACATGGTGGCGATCTTGCGCGCCGAGCTGGGCGAGCGCGAGCGGATCGAGATCGCCGAGGCGAACGCGCTCACCTACGACTACGCGGGCGTGGCCGAGCGGGCGGGCGCGGCGCCGTCGGTGGTGGGCAATCTGCCTTATCAGATCGCCTCGCCGATTCTGTTTCGGCTGCTCGAGGCGCGCGCGCACCTTTCGCGAATGGTGGTGATGCTGCAGCGCGAGATGGCGCAGCGGATCGTCGCCGCGCCGTCGACGCCGGAGTATGGCGCGCTCGGAGTGATGGTGCGGATGTACGGCGAGCCGAGGCTGGTGTGTCGGGTGCCGCCGTCGGCGTTCATTCCGCAGCCGCGCGTCGAGTCGGCGGTGTTGCGGGTGGTGCCGTTTGCGGGCGGCGCGACCCGCGCGCCGGTCGGCGATCTCGAGCGGTTCAGCCGGGTGGTGCACGCCGCGTTTCAGATGCGGCGCAAGACCCTGCGCAATTCGCTGGCCGGGCTCGCGTCCGACGAGCAGCTGCGGGCGGCGTTCGCCGCGGCGACGCCGGGCGGGATCGATCCGCAGCGGCGCGGGGAGACGCTCTCGGTCGAGGAGTTCGCCGCGCTCACCGACGCGATCGACGCGGCCGCGCATGCCTGAGCTGCCCGAGGTCGAGAGCGTCGCGCGCAGCCTCAGGCCGCGGCTGGTCGGCCGTCGGGTGGTGGCGATCGAGGTGAGCGGCCTTTCGCTGAGGCGGCCGATCGAGCGCGAGCGGCTCGAGCGGGCGCTCGCGGGAGCCAAGGCCGAGGGCGTCAGGCGCGTCGGGAAATATCTGCTGATCGATTTCTCGACGGGAAATGTGCTGCTGGTGCACCTCGGGATGAGCGGACGGCTCTTGTTCGCGAGGCCGGGCGAGGCGCGCGCGCCGCACACCCACGCGGTGTTCCGGCTCTCAGGTGGGCTCGAGCTGCGCTACGTCGATCCGCGGCGCTTCGGCGTGCTGCGCGCCTACTCGGCGGGTGAGCTCGAGCGCTCGCCGGAGCTGTCGGTGCTCGGGATCGATCCGCTCGCGCCCGACTTTTCCGTCGCGCAACTGATCGCGATGCTCGCTTCGGCGCGGCGCGATCTGAAGGGTTTTCTCCTCGATCAATCGCGGCTGGCCGGGCTTGGCAACATCTACGCCTGCGAGGCGCTGTTTTTGGCCGGGCTCGGTCCGCGGCGGCGCACCCACCGAGTCGGCGCCGCGGCTGCCGCCCGGCTGTTCGGCGCGATTCGCGAGGTGCTCGAGGCGGGCATCCGCAACCGCGGCACTTCGTTCTCCGACTACGTCGACGCCGAGGGCGACCAAGGCTCGAACCAAAACACGCTCGCCGTCTATGGCCGCGAGGGCGAGCCGTGCCGCGTTTGCGGCCGCAAGATCCGGCGGGTGGTGCAGGGCGCGCGCTCGACCTTCTACTGTCCCGGCTGCCAGAAATAGCCGGAAAATAGATCCTTTGGTCCGGCGCCGCGTTGGTACCGGCCAGGACGTTTGAAAGGTGCCGTGGCTTCAGCTACGATCCCGGGATTCCGACGCCTGGCATGGGCCGAGGGGTGGACGGGTGCGGGACGACTCCGATGAGTCGCTGATGTTTCGGTATCGCGACGGAGACGTGCGTGCGTTCGAGCTATTGGTCACCCGCCACCGCAAGGCGGTCTACAACTTCATCGTCCGCTTCGTGCGCGACGCGGCGCAGGCGGAGGATGTGCTGCAGGAGACCTTCCTGCGGGTCATCAAGAGCGCCGACGCTTATGAGAAGCAGGCCAAGTTCACCACCTGGCTGTACACCATCGCGCGCAACCTGTGCGTCGATGCGGCGCGCCGCGGCAAGCACCGGCGAGCGGCGTCTTTGGATGCGCCGGTGAACAACGATCCCGAGGCGCCGGCGCTGATCGAGCGGATCGCCGACGCGGGCGCGGGAGTCGACCGGCAGGCGATCGGGCGGCAGATGGCGCTGCGGATGCAGGAGGCGATCGCGCAGCTGCCCGACGAGCAGCGCGAGATCTTCATCCTGCGCGAGGTGAACGATCTACAGTTCAACGAGATCGCCGACATCGTCGGGTGCCCGGAGAACACGGTGAAGAGCCGGATGCGATATGCGCTCGAGAAGCTGCGCGAGGCGCTCGAGGAGTATCGCGATCTGGCGCAGGCGGCGCCATGAAGGTCGTCACCGACGAGTGCGAGCGGCTGCTCGAGTTCGCCTACGACGAGCTCGCGGGCGACGCGGCCGAGCGCTTTCGCGCGCATCTCGCGGGGTGTGCGAAGTGTCAGAGCGAGCTCGACGGGATTCGGCGGGTGCGCGGGGCGGCCAAGGCGGCGCTGCCGGCGATCGAGCCGCCCGAGGCGTCGAGCGGCGCGCTGCACGCCCAGCTCCTGCACGCGGCGGCGCAGAGGCGGCCGGCTCCGCCGCGCGGCAAGCTGCTCGCGTTTGCGCGCAAGGTGAGCCAGCATCCGGCGTACGCAGCGGCGGCGATGTTTCTGCTCGTCGGTGGCGCGGTGGGGATCGAGTGGTCGCGCGGGCAGCTGTTCATGGCCGAGCCCGCGCAGCCGAAGGTGGCGAGCTCCCCGTCGGCGGCGGCCGAGGCCGCGCCCATCGTCCCCGCGCCGGTGGAGGGATTTGCGCAAAACGGGACGCCGGGCGATCAGCCGGCGAGCGCGCAGATCGGCGGCCGCGCCGGTGCGCCATCGGGAGAGACGGATCTCGAGCTCGCCAAAAAGGGCGCGGTCGAGCAGCAGACGCGGCTCTACCTCGGCACCAAGAGCGGAGAGCGGCCGATGGAGGTGCGTTCGGCGCCGGCCCACCACGCCGCATCCGGCCACTTCGAAAAAGCCAAGGACAAGGCCAACGCCAACGCGTCGAACGCGCTCGCAGATGATCGCCAGCAGCTCGCCGCGCCAGTCACCCGCGCGCCCCGGCGGGAGAGCGCCTCGGACGGGCTCGTCGGCGGAGACATCGGCTGGAACGCGCAGAGCGCGCCGGCGGCGACCGGCGCCGGTGGGAGCGCGCCGTCGAGCCCCTACGCGACCGCGCCCGCCGCGGCACCGGCTCCGCCGCCTGCGCCTGCGGCCGAGCCGGCGCCGGCCGCCGATCGAGAGCTCCAAACCGCGACGGTGAGCGACGGCAAGCTGGCGCGCGGCGGCGGCGAGACGCTCAAGAACGAGCGCTCGGCGGTGGCGGTTCCCAAGGCGGCGGCGCCGCGTGGGTCGTCGACGCCGGAGGCGCTGCGCAAGCGCGCCGACGAGCTGGCCAACGCCAATCGCTGCGAAGAGGCGGTCAAGCTGTTCGAAGAGCTCGAGCGGAGCTATCCGCGGTTTCGGATCGCGCCGCGCGATCGCCTGCCGTATGTGCGCTGCCTGCGGACGACCGGGCGGCAGGCCGATGCGCTCGACGAGCTGAACGCGGCCGAGCCGGAGCGGGCGCGCAAGCGTCAAGCGGCGCCGCAGAAGGCGCACGAAGCGCATACCGTCGCGCCCGCCAAGTCGAGCCCGGCCGAAGAGCAGGCGACGGCTAAGAAGAAATCCGCGAAGCCCGAGGCGAAGCCGGAGCCGGCGAAGGCGGACGCGCCGAGTCGCTGAAACCGAGCGCGAGCTGCGGCCGCTCGTCGGGCACGTCCCAATACGGATCGAAGCGCTTGCCGAGCAGATCGCGGGCGAACTCCCACGGCCAACTGCGGCGCGCCTCGGGCGGCAGCGCGCGATAACGGCGAATGTAGGCGCGCAAGAAGGTGCGGGTCGCGCTGTTGGTGTAGCCGCCGCCGCGGGCGACCGACTGGCCGAACTCGGTCGCATAGCGGGCCGAGATACGCAGCCACAGCTCGTCGCGGCGCACCTTGGCGACGATCGACGCGGCGGCGACCGCGGCGTGCTCCGACTCGCCGCGATCGAGCGCTTCGAGCTGGGAGAAGCGCGCGCGCAGCGGTCCGAACAGGCGCGCGCCGTCGCAGACGATGCGGCGGCTCGCAGGCGCCCGCTCGATCATCCGGGTCGCGTGCTCCTGCTCGAGGCGGTTCAAGCCCCCTTCGCGGCAGCGCAGATCGATCTCGGCGACGTCGACCACCGAGATGGCGACGAAGTCGGCGGCGTCGAGGATGCGCGGCACCAACGCCGAGCGGGCCCGATGCGCGTTCGGGCCGGCGAAGCGCTTGGAGTCGGCGACGCCGGCGCGGGTGAGGCCGGCCGCTTTGCGCGGGCGCAGCGCGATCGCTGCCATCACCATCGGGCCGAGCACCGGACCGCGGCCCGCTTCGTCGAGGCCCACGATGAGCTCGTCGTGGATCCGCATCAGGCGGTCACTTGGGCGAGCGCGCCGCGCAACACCTCGACCGGCGCGAGCACCCGCTCCTCGACGTCGAAGCGATCGAGCTCGGCCGAGGCGCGCGCGCGTTCGAGCCGGTCGGTGAGCGCGGCGTAGAACCGCTCGGCCCAGGCCGCGAGCGGCGCGCGCAGCTCGCTCTCGGCCAGATCGTCGCCGAACGGCGCGACCCGCTCGAGCGCGCGGCGCAGCTCGCGCTCGTCGAGCTCGAGCTTGGGCAAGACGCGGGTGAAGAAGTCGTCGACCCGGCCGCCGCGCAGCACGCCGCGGGTGAAGGCGCGGAAGCGGCCATAGACCTCTTGGTTGAGGAGCCGGAGCGCGAGCGCAAAATCGGCATCGGGCTCCACCGCGCGGACGACCGCGAGCGAGCGCTCGGTCTCCTCGGCGACCCGGGCGCGCGAGGCTTCGAGCATCGCCGCGAGCCGCTCGTCGAGCAGGCCGAGCAGGAAGTCGCGGTCGGCGGGCGAGGCCTGGTTCGAGCCGAACGGCCAGCGGCGCGGCCGCACGAAATCGAGCACCTCGCGCGCGCAGGCGGCATAGACCTCGCCGGCGGCGTCGGCGAGCCGGGTGCGCTCGGCGCGCAAGAACTCGCTGGCGAAGCGGGCCGCGTCTTCGCGCACCGCCGAGAGCGCGATCTCGAGCCGATCGATCTTGGAGCTGTCGATGAGCGCCGCGCCCATCGCCTGCGCGCGATCGAGCAGCGACGTGAGCCGGGTGCAGGCCGCCTCGCGCTGAATCGCGCGGGCGCGCGAAAAGAAGCGCTCCTCGAGCGTCGCCTGCAGCGCGGGATAGTTGGCGCGGGCGAGCTGGGCCTCATCGCCGGCGCGGCGGGCGCCGAGCGCTTCGCGGGCGGCGAACGGGACCACCGCCTCGAGCAACTCGCCGAGCGCACCCTGCACGTGGGCGACGATCTTGGCCAGCTCTTCGGGCGTGCAGCGATCGATCTTGTTGAGCACGCCGAGGATCTTTTTGCCCTCGGCGCGAATGCGGCCGAGCGCGGCGCCTTCGGTGGCCTTGGCCGCCTGGTCGACGGTAAACAGCCACACCACCGCGTCCGCCTCGGCGATGAAGCGGCGCGCGGTCTGCTCGTGCTCGGGCTCGATCGAGTTCAGGCCGGGGGTGTCGACCACGTTCACCCGCTGGAGCGTCTCGAGCGGCGACAGCACCTCGACCAGGCGAATGCGCTTGGCCTCGTCGGCGCCGAGCCCGCGCAGAAGCTGCGGCACCTCCTGCCACGGCACGTCGCGCGCGCTGTCGTCGAGATAGACCACGCGGCCGCGCCGCTCGGCGCCGTACTTGAGCACGTTGATGGTGGCGGTGGTCGGCGTGATCCCCATCGGCGCGACCTCTTCGCCGAGGAGCGCGTTGACGAAGGTCGATTTGCCGCTGTTGAACTCGCCCATCACCGTGACCAGGAGCGGACGATCGAGGGTCTCGACCAGCCGGCCGGCCTCGACGCTCAGCTCGGCCAGCTCGCGGGTGCGCGCGAAATGGCGGTGGGCGAGGGTGAGGAGCGAATAGAGATCGGGGGTGATCGATTCGCGCTCCTGACGGTAGATCTCGGCGAGGCGGGCGCGCGGGCGCGGGTCTATCGGATCGAGCTGAGCGGCGCGCCGGAGCGAGGCGGCGGCGACCGACGGCTGGTCCCGGCGGCGCGCGACCTCGGCGACCGCGAGCCGGGTCTCGACGGTGTCGGCGGAGGCGAGCGCGCGGGCGGCCAGCTCGTGCGCGCCGTCGAGCTCACCGGCTTCGGCGGCGGCGAGCGCGCGGGCGGCGAGCGCGTCGGGGTGCTCGGGCCGCTCGGACAAAAGCGCGGCGGCGTAGGGCGCGGCGCGGGCCGGCAGCCCCGCCCGGAGCGCCACCTTGAGCGCCTCTTCGAGCACTGGACGGCGATCGAAGAGGAGGCGGGTGCGGGCGCCGCCGGCGGTCGCCACCAGCGCGCGATCGAAGGCGGTGAGCGCGGCGTCCCACGAACGGCCGGCGGCCGAGACGCGCCCCAGCTCGACGAGGATGTCGGGCCGATCGGGCGCTCGCTCGAGCGCGCGCATCACCTGGGCGTGCGCGGCTTGCGGATCTCCTTCGGCGAGCAGGATGCGCGCGAGGCCGAGGTGG
>JANWLJ010000005.1 GCA_025450955.1 Polyangium sp. (in: bacteria)
GAGTGCCAGGCCAAGCTCGATCCCGCCCGCAACCAGACGCGCAAAAAGATCACCGACTATCGCTGATTTTCGCCGCCCGCCTGCCCGGCGCCGCCTGCGGCGATGCGGACGCAGCGGGGCCGGCGGTGTGCAGCTTGAATCACTAAAAACTCCGTTGTTGTAAGTGAATTTGAATGCCTTAAAAGTATTGTCCCATGCGGCGAATTGTTTTGCGGGTAGGGGTGCTCTCGATCGCGCTCGGCTGCGCCGGCTGCTTGAGATGGAACGTCGGTTTCGATCCGGGCGGCGGCGCGCCGGCGATCGCCGACGGCGGCGTCTCGGACCAAGGCGGCGCGGGTCAAAGCGGCGCGCTCGACGGTGGCGCCACTGACGCGAGCGGCGGATCGAAGGGCGGCGCGGTCGACGGCGGGCCGGCGCCCTGGTGCTACTCCGAGCCGATGAGCCTGAACGCGCCGATCGCCGATCTCGAGCAGGCGTTCGTCGCCGGCCCGAACGGCAATTGGCTCGCGACCACCCTCGGAATCCTGATGCGGCGGATTCCCGGCGGATTCACCCTGCTCGACGCGCAAAAGAGCGATTCGCAGCTCCCCAATTTTGTCGACAGCGCGAGCTGGCAGGGCGTGGCGCTCAACTTCTCGTCGATGTGCAACGCGGAGACCACCGGCTGGGATTACGCGCACGCGACCGCCACCCAGTTCGCCTACTTCATGCCGCCGGCGCAAACGGTGACTCCGCCCTCGCTCACCACCTTCGCCTGCAGCGAGGTCGCCGCGCAGCTCACCGACGCCACCACCCAGCGGTTCGACGCCACCTACCTCGAGCAGCAGAGCTGCGATCTGTTGACGCTCGCCGACGAGCTCGACGCCTTCACCAACGGGCTCGCCTGCCAGCTCGCGGTCGGGCACGAGGTGAGCGGCCTCGACGCGCGCGACGGTGTGGCGGCCTTTCTCTATTACCTCGAGCTCTACCTGCGCACCGCGCGCGCGAGCCATCCGGACGTCTACGCGATGCTGAAGAGCTCGCCCGATTGGCAGCGGCTGGTGCGCTACGAGTGGGCGCGCGGGAACTTCTGGTTCAGCGTGGCGCAGGGCTTTCCCGGAGTGGGCAGCGCCGACGGCCCGATCTGGGCCCACGTGCGCGCCCCCGCCAACCTCGCCGAGCTCGCGCTCTACACCGGCGAGAGCGCCGACCAGGTCGCCTGCACGCCGTGACCTACGCGGTCAGTTGACGCAGCCGTCGAGGTGATCGAACGGCGTGTAGAACAGCACGAAGTAGCACATCTCGTTTTTGGTGCTCTCGCCGTACATCACCGGCGCGCCGGTGGTGTTGTCGTAGACGCAGGTGGCGCCGACGTAGTCGCCCGGGTTGAGCGTCATCTGCACCTGATCGATCGGCTGCACGCCGAACACCCACGGGTCGCGCTGATAGGCGTTCTGCATCGTCGCCTCGGTGGTGCCGTGCTGAAACGAAATCTTGGTGCCGAGCTGGTGCATGTGCGGCTGCACCGCGAACACGTTGTACTGCTTGGTGAGCTTGCAGTGCGGCGAGGCGACGGTGGTGGTCATGCCGGGCGGCAGATCGATGCTCATCGAGCCGAGCGCGTAGATTCCGGCGGGCGTCACCGTGGTCGCGTCGGGCGCGTAGGTCATGTCGACGGTGACGTGGGTGGTCACCGGCTTCATCGTCGCGTTGAGGAGGTGGACCTGCAAAAGGAGCTGCGCGTCCTTGGCGATCTTGAACCCCGAGCCCGCCGGCAGCGTGAGCCCGCCCGCCGACGCGCCGCCGCCGAACAGCGGCAGCCAGCTCTGCTTGATCAGCGTCGAGGAGCAGTCGAACAGCCCATCCTGCTCGGGCGCGAGGGTCTGGAAGACCTCGAAGTGGTGCACCGCCGTGGAGGTGGTGCTCTCGAACTGGGTCACCGCCACGTCGGCCGCTTCCTTGAGCGTGACCGTGTAGCAGAGGTACTTCTCCTCGCCCGCGTTGATCATGAGATCGGGCGTGACCATCTGATAGCCGGTGCCCGGCGCGGGCCCGAGATCCATCATGGTCGCGCTCGTGCCGCCGCAGCCGGTGAGCACCAGCCCCGAGGCGGCGAGCAGTAGGGCGTGGGCTCGAATCACCTGACGCAGTTTTTGGCTGAACATTTGACCTCGTGAGTGTCGCGAGCGCGGCAACCCGGCCACTTTACCACTTAGTAGGGGGAAGGGGCCCGGCACCGTCGCGTAGAACGCGTCGCGGAGGTGCTCATGCGGTCGATCGGGCTGGCGGCGATGGCGGTGGGGATGCTCGGACTCTTGGCGAGCGGCGCTGAAGGGGCGGCCGCGGTAGCGCCCGAGCCGGCCCCGGTGGTGATGCGGGTGCGCAACGTCGGCGAGCTCCACGGACAGGCGGTGGTCCTGCTCGAAGGGGGCGAGCCGCGCGTGATCCTGCCGATCTGGATCGGTCCGACCGAGGCGAGCGCGATCGATCTTCGCCTGCGCAATCAAAAGGCGCCGCGTCCGCTCACCGCCGATCTGCTCGAGACCACGCTGGCGACGCTCGGCGCCAAGGTCGACCGCGTCGAGGTGATCGATCTGCGCGACAACACCTTCATCGGCCGGCTCACCCTGCGCGATGCCCAGGGCGCCGAGCACCTCATCGACGCGCGCCCTTCCGATCTGATCGCGCTCGCGATCGGCGCCCACCTGCCGGTGCTGGTCGCGCCCCACGTCCTCGCCCAGGCCGGCCTCGACGCCGCCAAGCTCCATCTTTAGAGAGCCGATTTTTTCGAGCCCGCCCGCGCGCGAAATAAATCCGAGCGGCCTTGAGCGGGTGGCATCATGCGCGGATGCTTGCGCGAACCTCGCTCCTCGGTTTTCTGCTGCTCGCCGCCTGCAACTCCCATTCGATCGCTCCGCTCGACGGCGGCGCCGATGGATCGACCGCGCCCGACGCGGCGATCGATGCGTCCCCCGACGCGGGCTCGGTCTGCCCGCGCCTGCCGGGCGATCCCAATGCGCCGCGCAAGGTGGTCGTCTCCCATCCGTTCACCGATACCACCGGGGTCAAGGGGACCACCTTCGAGGTGCTCGATCTCTCTGCCGCGGGCGCGCTCACCCGCGAAAATGTCACGTTCCAGATGGGCGCCGCCTTCTACGGCCCGATCGTCTTCACCCCCGACGGAAAGGTCGGGCTGGTGGCGCAGGACGACGGCAGCGTCGGGGTGTTCCGCTTCGACGCGAGCGGCAATCCGGTGGTGGTGCACGCCGCCTTCAGGGACGGCTTCTACGCCCAGACGGTGGTGGTCGATCCCGACGGCAGCCGCGCCTGGGTGCTCGACGCCGACACCGCGGCCAACGGCGGCGGGGTGTACGAAGTGGCGATCGGCTGCGACGGCACCCTCACCAGCCGCGGGCTGGCGGTCCCGGGCGGCACCGCCAATGCAATGGCATTTGCGCCAATATCTGGGCAGGCGGTGCTGGCGGCTGGCGCCGCGCTCGACTCGCCGGCGATGACCGACACGCACCTCCTCGCGCTCGCGTCCGGCGCGCCGGCGCGGGTGGCGAGCGGCAACGCCTTCGGCGACGGGATGGCGATCGTCTCGTCGGTGGCGATCCCGCCCGACGGCAAGTTCGCGATCCTCTCCGACAACGGCCTCGCCGCCGGCAACCGCCTGGCTGTGATCGCGCTGCCGCAGATGACTCCGGTCGGTCTGCTCTCCACCCCGAACCCGGCGCAGGTGGTCGCCTCGCCGTTCGGCAACGCCGCGCTCCTGCTCAACTCCGACGGGATGGACGCGCTCCGGGTGATCGCCTACGACCCGTCGAACGCGACCGCGCCGTTTACCATCACCGGCGAGGTGAGCTACCAAAACGGCAAGCCGCAGCTCCCCGCCGCGGCGGTGGTGATCGGGCGCGGCGCGCTGAAAGGCACGGTGCTGGTCGCCGAGAACCTGGCGGTCCGCGAGCTCGCCTTTTCACAGGCCGGCGCAGTCACCGACGAGGCGCTGATGAGCTTCGGCACCGACACCCCGAGCATCGTCGGCACCGTCGGGGTGCAGCCCTGACGCGCTAATGCGCGAGCCAGCCGATCAGGCGATCGAAGAGGATCGCGGCGGCGCAGATCGGCGGCAATAGACCGATCGCCGAGCCGATCAAAAAATCGCGAAACTCGAGGGTGGAGAGCGCGAGCGCGTAGTTGAGCGGCGGGGAGATGATGAACACGGTGCGCAGGATGACCACCGTGCGGACCGGGCGGCGCTCCATGCCGGCCATCAGCTTCTTCACCAGTGGGCGATCGATCCCGCCGAGGGCGCGGCCGCCGATGGTGCGGACCACGACGAAGGTGACGCACACCGAGAGGACCGCGGTGGCCCAGGCGAGCGCGCCGCCCCACCAGCGGCCGTAGACCGCGATCCCGGCGGCGACGAACGCCAGGCCGGGCACGTAGAGGAACTCGCCGACCACGAACGCGACCACGAAGAACAGCACGCCCCAACCGCCCATCTCGACGGTGAGCGCGCGCACCCGCTCGAGGGTGAGGCTGCGCCGAAGGCCGGTCAGCTCGCCGGCGATCACGAGCGCGATCAAGATCGCGGCGAGGACGGCGAGGCGAATCAGGCGCGCGCGCTTTTCCGCCATCAGCCGCCCGGCCGCGAAGCGACGTGGGTGAAGCGCACCTTGAAACGCAAAAACGCCTTTTCGTAGAGCTCGTAGGAGAGCACCGCCACCAATATCGTGAGCGCGAACGAGATCAGCCGCTGCCACGGCGGCGCGACCGGGAGCCCCTTGCCGAAATGAATCGCGAGCAGGTGAAACGCGTACAGGCCATACGAGATGCGGCCGAGATAGACGATCGGGCGCGAGGAGAGTAGGGCGCCCAGGCGCGCGCCCGCGCCGAGGGCGGCGGTCACCATCATCACGCCGGCGATCGCGGCCAGCGGCAGGCCGAGCATCGCCGGGCCCGGACCGCCGTAGATCGGCACGAAGCGATCGACCAGCACCCAGATCAAAAACGCGCCCGCCACCATCGACGCGCGGACCGGCGCCGAGAGCCGCGGCAGGCGCGAACGGAGCACCAGCGCGAGCAGCACGCCGAGCGCGATCGGATCGAGCCGCGCCAGCGTATTGCACCACACCGCCGGATGCTGCGCCGAGCTGGCGAGCAGATACAGGCGCGTCCCCGAGGCGGCGAGCAGCATCGCCGCCACCGCCCAACCGAGCTTGCGCGGCGACACCAGCCGGATCACCAGCGGCCAGATCAGATAGAACTGCTCCTCGATCGACACGCTCCACAGAAGCGAGATCCCCGACGACGGAAAGCCCCAGCGCGCGCACGCCCAGTTGCCGGCGAAGGCGGCGTAGGCGAATGCGTAGCGAGCGGAGAGTCGGTTGGCGCCGAACCGGGGCAGGACGAACACGCACGCGAGCAGCAATGAATAGTAGAGCGGCCAGATGCGGAGGATGCGGCGGATCCAGAAGGCGCGCACGTCCAGCCGGCCGCGGCGCGCGACCTCACGCAGGAGCAGCTCGGTGATGAGATAGGCGCTCAGCACGAAGAACAGATCGACGCCGAAGAAGCCGGCGCGCACGAAGCTGCCGACCCAGGCGGCGAGGGCGGGCGGCCAGCCGGGCGGCACGCGATTGATGACGATCGCGTGGGCCATGAAGACCATCAGGAAGGCGAAGAAGCGCAGCCCGTCGAGCTCGGGGCGGTAGAAGCCGGCGGCGGATGGGCCGGGTTTGTCGCGCGCGGGCGGCACCGCCGCATCGTACCCGGCTTGCGCGGCGAGCGCGCGGGGTTGTATCGTGCGGCACGCCGATGCCTGCCGATCGTCTGCTCCTGCTCTTTGCCCGCAGCCCTCGCGAGGAGCGCCGGCACAAGCCGCTCGGCCGGCGCACCGACGGGCGGCGCGTCGAGGCGCTGCACCAGGCGCTCCTCGAACGCACCCTCGAGGTGCTCGGCAAGGTCGAAGGCGCCGACGTGCGGGTGGCGACCACCGGCGAGCTCGACGAGATGCGCGCGCTGTGCGGTCGGCGGATCGATCCGGCGCGGCTCGCTGTCGAGGCGCAGACGGGCGGTGAGCTCGGAGCCCGGCTGGCGCACGCGGTCGGGCGCGCGTTCGAAGATGGCTATCGGCAGGTGGTCGTCGTCGGCGGCGACGCGCCCGAGCTCGAGCCCGCCCGCATCGAAGAGGCGTTCGCTCGGCTGAAGGCAGGTCAGTCGCGGCCGACCGCGGTGCTCGGGCCGGCGCTCGACGGCGGCTATTATCTCCTCGGCCTGAGCGCCTTCGCCGAGGTGTTCACCGCCGTCGCGCTCGGCACCTGCCGCGCCGCGGAAGAGACCGCCGCGGCGCTGGAGGCGATCGGATTTTCGCTCTGCCGGCTCGCGCCGCTCGGCGACGTCGACGATCTCGCGGCGGTGATCGCGCTCTCCGCCCGGCTGCGCGGCGCCGACCCGATTTTGCGCGCGCTGCTCCTCTCGGTATTGGCTCCGCCGGCGCGGCCGTTTTCGCTTCCGCTCACCCCGCCGAACGATCCGCGCTCCAAAGCGCTTCGCGCCCGCGGCCCGCCGATTCTCGACTGATCCCTTTTCCGATTCGAATCGTATCTCTGCTCGCCACTTTCAGAGGCGCTCGTGCCGCGTCAGGGGGAGTGCTTGCGACGTATCGCGATGATCGTGATGGTCCTATCTATAAAGAGCGCGTTCGCGTTTGCCCAGGGCACCGCGCCGCCCATTTTGCCGCCGGCGAGCGCGGGTCCGGCGGACTATGCGACCAAGTCGGAGGTGGGCGAGCTCTACGATCAGTTTCGCACCTTCAAAAACCGGCTTCCTTTCGACCTTTCGGCCGGGGTTTATCTCTATTATTACCAGCCGCTCTCGGAGACCACGCTCTCGCCGGGCGATCTCACCGGCTCGTTTCAGGTCTATGCGTTCTATCTGGCGCTCGATAAACAGTGGCATGGGCTCGGCGGACATGC
>JANWLJ010000006.1 GCA_025450955.1 Polyangium sp. (in: bacteria)
CGGATGCCGTAGTGCGTCTCGATCGCGCGGCGCACCGCCGACTCGGCCGCCACCGCGCGCAGCACGAACCGATCAGCGAAGAAGGCAATCTCGTCGACGGCGTGGTTGTCCGAAGGATCGCTCATCGCCAGCGTGATCCCCTCGGCGTCGAGATCGATCGGAACGCAGCGGAACTCGGCGGCCATCTCCGGCGGGACCAGCTCGAGCACCTCTGGCGCGACCACCATCAGCTTGGCCGCGGCGACGCGCGGCACCATCAGCCGCTTGTGGTAGAACTGGACCAGCCGCTCTTCGTCGATGGCGCCGATTCGCACCAGACATTCGCCGAGCGATCCGCCGTCTCTTTGGCGAATCGAGTTCGCCTTGGCGAGCTCTTCGGGCGTGACGATCCCCGCGCGGGCGAGGAGAGCGCCGGAGGTGTCGGCCATGGCGGCCCAGTTTATACCATGACGCGAATCTACCACGACCATAACGCGACCACCCGGCTCGATCCGGAGGCGCGCGCGGCGATGATGCCGTTTCTCGACGAGGAGCTCGGCAACCCGTCGTCGATCCACGGCGCGGGGCGGGCGGCGCGCGACGCGGAGGAGCGGGCGCGCGATCAGGTGGCGGCGCTCCGTTCCGCGAGCCGCGACGAGATCGTCTTCACCTCGGGCGGGACCGAGGGGGACAACCTGGCGGTGCGCGGGCTGGCCGAGGCGGCGCGCGCGGCCGATCCGCGGAAGAACCGGGTGGTGGTCTCGCCCCTCGAGCATCCGGCGGTGCTAGCCTCGACGCGCGCGCTCGAGGCGCGCGGCTTTCGGGTGACGCTCCTTGCCGTCGATGAAGCCGGGCGGCTCGATCTCGACGAGGTGCGCCGCGCGCTCGACGGCGAGGTGGCGCTCTTGACGGTGCAGCTCGCCAACCACGAGCTCGGAAATATTTTCCCGCTTTCGGAGCTGGCCGAGCGGGCGCGCGCGGTCGGGGCGGCGATCCACACCGACGCGGTGCAGGCGGCGACAAAGATCGCGATCGACGTGCGCGCGCTCGGCGTCGACGCGCTCACCGTCTCGGCGCATAAGCTTCACGGTCCGAAGGGCACCGGCGCGATCTGGCTCAAGGCCGGGCAAACGCTCGAGCCGCACTCGGTCGGCGGCCACCAGGAGCGCGAGCGGCGTCCGGGGACCGAGAACGTCGCCGGGATCGTCGGCTTCGGCGTGGCGGCCGAGCGGGCGCGCGCCAGCTTGGCGAGCGAGAGGTCGAAGATCACCCGGCTGCGCGATCGGCTCGAGGCGGGCGCGCGCGAGCTCGGCGCGCGGGTCAACGGCGATCTCGCGGCGCGGACCGGGAACACTTCGAATTTGGCGTGGGAGGGCATCGAGGGCGAGTGGGTGGTGCAGGCGCTCGATCTGGAAAACGTGTGCGTCTCGACGGGCGCGGCGTGCAGCTCGGGATCGCTCGAGCCGTCGCCGGTGCTGCTCGGGCTCGGGCAGGCGCGCGCGCGGGCGCGCGAGGCGGTGCGCTTTTCACTCGGGCGCGACAACACCGACGAGGAGATCGATCGGGTGCTGGCGCTTCTGCCCGAGATCCTCCGGCGGATCCGATCGGCCTGAAGTCAGCCGAGCGTGGCGAGGATCTCGACGTGCGGCGTCTGCGGCAGCATGTCGTAGGGCTGAAGCGAGCGGACCTTCAGCCCGAGCGCGGCCAGCCGCCCGAGATCGCGGACCAGCGTCTCGGGCGAGCAGCTCACGTAGAGCACCTGGCGCGGCTGTAGGCGCGCGACCTCGGCGAGCACTGCTTGGTCGCAGCCGCGCGTCGGTGGTTTGAGGACGATCACGTCGGCGCCGTCGAGCTCGGCGAGTCGCGCGGCGGCGTCGCCGCAGATGAAGCGGGTGCGGCCGGCGTGGTTGAGCTCGGCCGACGCGATCGCGTCCTCGATCGCTCGAGGGTTTTCTTCGATGCCGATCACCTCGGCGGCGCGCGCGGCGAGGGTGAGCGCGACCCCGCCGACGCCGGTGTAGCAGTCGACCACCCGCTCGGTGCCGTCGAGCCGGGCGGCGTCGAGGACGTCGGCGTAGAGCCGCGCCGCCACCTCGCGGTTGACCTGGAAAAAAGCGGTGGGGGAGAGCCGGACCCGCACCGCGCCGATCTGGTCGTCGAGGGTGGCGCGCCCGGCGAGCGGGACCGAGCGCGCGCCGAAGAGGGCATTGCCGCGCGATGGATTGATGTTCTGCACCACCCCGATCACCTCGGCGCGCGAGGCGAGGAGCTCTTCGGCGATCTGGTGGCCGTCGGGCCACTCTTCCGTCGCGGTCACCAGCGTGGCCAGCACCTCGCCGAGATGATTGACCCGCAAGACCGCGTAGCGGAGCGTGCCGCTGGCGAGCCGTTCGTCGTAAGCGGAGACCTGATCGCGCGCGAGGATCTCGAGGAGCGCGCGCGCCACGTCGTCGAGCGGCGGCTCGGCCACCTGGCAGCCGGCGAGATCGATCACCTGATGACTGCGCGGCGCGTAGGCGCCGAGCACCGGCTGGCCGCCTGCGCCAGTGGCGTAGACCAGCTTGGAGCGGTTGCGGTAGCCGAGCGGCCGCGGCGACGGGACGCACGCGGCGACCGGCACCTCGAGACCGGCTGAGCGCGCCTGGGCAAGGACCCGCTCGCCCTTCCACGCGACCTGCGCCGGGTAGGCGAGGTGCTGCATCACGCAGCCGCCACACAGGCCGAAGCCGGGACAGACCGGCTCTACGCGCAGCGGCGAAGCATGCTCGATCCCGCCCGGCTCGAGCGTCGCCCACGCCTCGGGCCGGTGCGGTGAGAGGTGGACGATCCGGCCGCGCGCGGTCTCGTCGGGAAGCGCGCCGGCGAGGTGCACGCGGATGCCGTCGAGCTCGCCTACCGCCGCGCCGTCCTCGTCGAGACCGGAGCATTTCAGCGTGACCGGGTCGCCCTTGCGCACGTTTGCAATCTACCGCATCCTCCCGGCCGTGACGATCGTGGTGGCGCTCTCGGGCGGCGTCGATTCGGCGACCGCGGCCGGGCTGCTCGTCGAGGCGGGACACCGCGTCGTCGGGATCTCGATGCGTCTTTACGACGCGCGCGGGACCTCCGCGTCGGTGGGCGGGCGCTGCTGCGGGCCGCGCGATCTCGAGGACGCGCGGCGGGTGGCGGCCCACCTCGGCATCCCGTTCTACGTCGCCGACCACGAAGACGAGTTTCGCGCCAAGGTGATCGATGACTTCGTCGCCGAGTACGCGCGCGGCCGCACGCCGAATCCGTGCGTGCGCTGTAATCAGCACATCAAGTTCACGCCGCTCCTTCGTCGGGCGCGCGCGCTCGGCGCCGACGCGCTCGCCACCGGCCACTACGCGCGGCTGGTGCCGTCCCCGTCGGGCGCGGGGCTGCGTCTTTCGCGCGCGCGCGACGCGCACAAGGATCAGTCCTACTTTCTCTTCAACATGCCCGAGAGCGCGCTCGCGTTCGTTCGCTTTCCGCTCGGCGAGCTGACCAAAGACGAAGTGCGGGCGCACGCGCACAGGCTCGCGCTGCCGAACGCGGACAAGCCCGAGTCGCAGGAGATCTGCTTCGTGCCCGACGGCGACTACGCCGCGTTCGTCGAGAAGCGGGTGCCGTCGCTTGCGGCGGGCGGCGAGATCGTCGACGAAGAGGGGCGGCGGCTCGGCGCGCACCCGGGGATTCACCACTTCACCGTCGGGCAGCGGCGCGGGCTGAGGGTGCCGGCGCTCGAGGCGCGTTACGTGGTCGCGATCGACGCCGAGCGGGCGCAGGTCACCGTCGGACAGAAGAGCGCGCTCGATCGGGCCTCGATCGAGGTCGAGGACATCGCCTGGCCGGCCGGCGGCGCGCCCGACGAGCCGCTGCGCGCCGAGGTGCAGATTCGCTATCGTCACGCGGCGCGTCTGGCCTGGGTGTCACCGCTCGGCGCCGCCCGCGCGCGCGTCACCTTCGACGAGGCGGAGCGGGCGCCGGCGCCGGGGCAGGCCGCGGTCTTCTACCGGGGCGACACCGTGCTCGGCGGCGGCTTCATCGCCTAGAAAAAATGCTTCAGCCGCCGGAGGCGAGGCGCGGGATCAGGATCTTTTCGGTGATCCCCGACCGGCGGCGCGCGCGGCGGAGGCGATGCACCTCGGCGGTCGCGCCGGTCAGCTCGACGACGTTGTTGCCGGCGCAGTGACGGCACTGCCGCGGCAGGACGAAGTAGCTGTCTCGACCGACGTTCGGCGACGAGATTCGCATCTCGGCGTTGCACCAGGCGCAGGGCACGATGCGCTCGGACGTCATGGACCCCACGATAGCGCCTCGAAATCTGATTTTTATGTAAGTTTGATAACGTTTTATTCACTTCTGGGAGAGCCAGGCCTACACGCGCTATCTTCTCCGCATGGCGACGATTCGCATCTACGGCAAGGACTCCTGTCCGTACACTTCGAGCGCGCGGCAGGCGTTCGCCAAACAGGGTTTGACCGTCGAGTACATCAACGTGCGCGAAGATCCGGATCGGCTGCCGGAGATGCTCGCCCACTCGGGCGGCAGGCGCGCGGTGCCGGTGATCGTCGCCGAGGACGGCAAGGTCACCATCGGCTACGGCGGCACCTGAGGGGTGTGACGCCGGCCGTGCGCCGGTGACGATTACTTCGAGGTGGCGGCGAGGGTGAGCACCTGCCGCAGGGTCGAGCCCTTGACCGCCGAGACCGCCTGCTCGAGCTCGCCCTTGTCGAGATACACGCCGTGGCACTTGATGCAGTAGTCGACGTGGACCGGACCGAGCACGACCTCTTTGAGCGCGCCCGGGCAGGCCGGGCAGGAGCTGGTGGTCTCCGACGCCGGGTCGGGGCTGGCGCTGCCGGTGAGCGCGCTCTTGAGGCGCGCCATCTCGTCGGGCTGGCCGCGGCCGAGGCGCTCGATCTCGCCGTGATCGAGCCACAGCCCGCCGCAGCTCGGACAGAGGTCGACCTCGACATCTCCCACGCGCGCCTTGTCGAGGACCGAGGTGCACTTTACGCAGGTCAGGTTCATCGCCGCGCTCCCATTTGGAGCGGTGATGTTAACACGAAACGAATGATCTAAGATGATCGCGCGTGTCACAACCCGACGAAAATCCCTATCTGCGGCTCGAGAACCAGCTCGGTTACAGCTTCTCCGATCGGCACAAGCTCGAGAGCGCGCTCACCCATAAGTCCTATCTGAACGAGAATCCAGGCTGGGGCCGGCCGGATAACGAACGGCTCGAGTTTCTCGGCGACGCGGTGCTCGATCTCATCGTCGGGCATCTCTTGATGGAGCTTCAGCCGGGGCGCAACGAGGGCGAGCTATCGAAGATGCGCGCGTCGATCGTGAGCGAGCTCGGGCTCGCCGAGGTGGCGGCGGAGCTCGGAATCGGCGAGTGGCTTTTTTTGGGCCGCGGCGAGGAGCAGTCGGGCGGGCGGCGTAAGCCCTCGGTGCTCGCCGACGCGTGCGAGGCGCTGGTGGCGTCGATCTATCTCGACGGCGGCTTCGAGGCGGCGTTCGCGGTGGTGCGCCACCTGTTCGGCGCGCGGGTGAGCGAGCTGCGCGACGGCGGGGCCGCCGACTTCAAGACCCGGCTTCAGGAGCGGGCGGCGCGAAAGCGGGTGCAGGTGCGTTACTCGGTGGTCGAGGAGCACGGGCCCGATCACGACAAGACGTTCGAGGTCGCGGCCATCATCGGAGATCGCGAATACGCGCGCGGCACCGGCAAGTCGAAGAAGGAGGCCGAGCAGCGCGCCGCCGAGCTGGCCCTGCGCGCGCTCGACGACGAGCCAGAATAGCGTGAATCGAAATTTTGTTGATTCCGCCCGAGGAGACGCATAATTTTTTTGATATCAGGCTAATTCGCTTACCGCGGAGGAATGCGTGGCTCGCAGCGATTTGGTTCAGATGGACGGCGTCGTCCGCGAAGTGATGGTGGGCGGCAACTTTCGCGTCGAGGTCGAGGGCGGCCACAACGTCCTGGCGCAGCTCGCCGGCAACATGCGGCGCAATCGGATCCGGGTGGTGCTCGGCGACTCGGTGACGGTGGCGGTCTCGCCCTACGATCCGACCCGCGGGCTGATCGTGTTTCGCGCCAAGTAGGCTACTTCTTCTTTCCCTTCTCCGCTTTCGCCACCTTCGTCACTCCCAAATCGGACGGCTTTTTGAGGAAGCGCTCGACGAGGTATTTCTTGACCCGCATCACCGGCGAGCCCGCCTTCTCGACGTAATACTCGGCGCCGTCTTTGGTGAGCGCGCCGATCTTGAGCGACACCGTCGTCTTGTCCTTGAGGTGGAGCGCCACTTCGCCGGCCGGCTTCTTGAGCCCGAGCGCGGCGGCGTCGACTCCGACCGCGAAGCCCGCGCCGCTCAGGTTTTCGAAGGCGCCCGCGAGCGGCTTCACCTTGGTCGCGTCGAGCGACTGGCCCTTGGCCTTCCACGCGTCGCCGTCGTGGGTGAGGGTGAGGTGCTCGGTGCCGACGGTGAGATCGATCGCGGCGAGGTCGGCCTCTTTGATCTTGGTGAGGGTCTTGTCGCGATAGTCGGCGGGCGGATGATCGATGCGATCGAGCACGTACTTCTTGAGCGTGTAGAGCGTCGGCTGATCGGCGGCCTTGGCGTAGACGTCCTCGCCCTTGGCCTCGCCGAGGAGCAGGGTGTAGCTCTTGCCGGCCGCGGTGACCGAGACGGTCAGGCGCGGCTTGTCGAGGCCGACCTTGTCGGGCGTGTCACTATCGGCAAAGTCGTTCGCGCGCAGCGCCGCCATCGCCTGCACGAGACCGGTCACCTGCGCGGTGTCGAGCGCCTCGGAGGTCTTCGGCGCCTCGCCGGTCGCGCTCGCGATCTTCCACTTGGCGTCCGCCCCAGGCGGCGTCTTGTCCTTGGCGTCTTTGGGCGCGGCTTCCTTGTCGAGCACCAGCTTGTCGCCGGCGGATTCGATCGAGACGCGGGTCGCGTCGGCGGCGGTGAAGGAGAAGATGCCGTGGTCGCGCCAGGTCTTCGGATCGCGCGAGAGCATGTAGCCGTAGAGCCCGGTGGCCTGCCAGACTTCATCCTTGCCGGCGGGCCGCACCATGGTGAAGCCGGAGATCGCCTTGCCGATGATCAGGTCGGCGAGCGTCTTGCCGCTTCCGTCCTTGGCGACGAGGTGCGCCGCCTTGCCATCGACCACGCCGAGCTCTTCATGCTTGTCCTTGTTCTCGGTGACGATGTCGCCGAAGGCGAGCTTGTCGAGCCCGTCGAGGAGCGACTTCACGCCCGCTTGATCGGCGGGCCAGTCGTGCGGCGCGGTCACCCGCCAGGCGCCGTCCTTCTTGTCGAGGGTGGTCTTCTCCTGCTTCTCGGTGGTGAGCTCGAGGTGGGTCACCTCGGCGCTCTTGAACGTCGCCACCGGGCGCGGGGCCGGGCCGACCCGCTCGCCCTTCTCGGGCGCGCGCATCGCGAAATAGGCGCCGGCGCCGAGAGCGACCACGGCAACCAGCGCGAACAGGGTCTTCTTCTCCATGGGGTCGTCCTCGCTAGAGCTTGGCGGCGCGCCGCCGGGCGGTGCGCAGACGCCAGCGGATCACACCGAACAGGATGAACAGGAGCGGAATGCCGACGATGTTGGCGTACTTCACCAAGGTCGGCGTCGAGGCGCTCGCGTAGGTGAGCGGGCGCGACTGCACGCTCTTGGCGCGGATCGGCGCGAGCGTGTCGTCGTGGGCCAGCCAGTCCATCGCGTTCAACACGAACAAGAGGTCCGAGCCGTAGCCGGGGAGCTGCTGGCCGAAGCGGAGATAGTCGTCGGAGCTGAAGTCGCTGTCGCCGACGACGAGGATGCGCGGGGTGCCGGTCGACTCGTCGAGCGGCTTCTCCACGCCGGGCGCCACCGACTCGTTCGGAGCGGGCGGCGCGACCTTCTCGCCTTTGGCGTTCGGGTAGGGCTTGCCGGCGAAGAACGACTTGAGCTTGCCCTGCGCCGACCAGGCGAGGGTGAACGGCCCCTTGTCCTCGCCGACCTTGAGCTTGTTGCCCTGCGGGTCGAAGAGGAAGAAGCCGCTCTGCCGCCAGGAGTCGCCCGACGACCAGGCGAGCGGGGTGGCGGTCAGGCCGGGCTGCTTGTCCTTTTGATAGTCCACCGACGAGGCGAACGGCAGCGCCAGCATCTTGACGTGATCGAGGAGCGAATTCTTCTCGGCCAGCTTGGTGGCGGCGATGAAGGTCGGGTAGTTGGCCAAGAACATCTGGCCCTGGATCGGCACCGGCCCGGGCACGTTGAGCTGCGGCTCGAGGACCAGATCGTCCTTGATGGTAAAGCCGTACGAGCCGAGGAGGTCGTCGAGGCCGGCCTCGTTCTTCTGGCCGATCTGCGGCTGCCCGTTCATCCCCGGGATCTGCATGTTGCGCGGCGCCGAGATCACCATCCCGTCGACGAAGAAGGCGACCGCCTTGCCCTTCATCAGGAACTGATCGACCACGAACTTGGCGCGCTCGCTCATCGGGGTCTTCGGCCCGGCGAGCACCAGCGCGTCGACGTCGTCGGCCAGCGGCTTGTCGCCGGTCGCGAGGTTGACCGGCACCACGTCGTAGTCCTTCAAGAACTGACTGACGATCTGCAGGCCGCCGTGGCCGCCTTGCGGATTGGCTGCCGTCGACAATTCGCCCTCGGAGGTGGCGAACGCGATCTTCTTCTTCCGCACCGTCATGCGCTTGATGATGCTGGTGATCTGAAACTCGAGGCCCTCGGTGGCGTTGATCTCGGGGATCGACTCGACCTGCCCGCCGTACTCGAAGGCGATGCCGAGGTAGCTCGCGCTGATTTCCCTCTTGTCCTTGGAGAAGCGGCCGCGGCCCACCTTCGGCACCTTCAGCTTCTGCGCCTCCTCCTCGAGCTTTTGGTCGCCAGCGGGATCGATCGCCTCCCACTTGAGCTTGCCCTTGGACGCGGTGGCGTACTCCTCGAGCAGATCGCGGGTGTACTGCGCGACCTCGGAAAAGGGCGGCTGCAGATCGCCCGAGATGAACGCCTTGATGGTGAGCCGATCGGGCAGCTTGGCCACCAGCGCCTTCGACGCCGGCGACAGCGTGTAGATGTGATCCTGGGTGAAGTCGACGCGCGTGAACCAGCGCGATCCGATCACGTTGATGCTGAGTAGAATTCCAATCACGAACACCACGAAGATGACGGCGTTGGCGCCGGTCTTCACCTTGCTCCGCTCCGTGGCCATCAGCGCCACCTCCGGCTCGCGAGCGTCGTTTGCGCCACCAACAGGCAGCCGAAGATCATCGACGCGTAATAGAGGACGTCCCGCGAGTCGATCACGCCGCGGGCGATATTTTGAAAGTGCGACTGGATGCTGATCGCGTTGCAGAAGGGCGCGATCCAGGCCGGCAGCACCTGCACCAGCGCGCCGACGATGAACAGCGCGAAGCCGATCGACAGCGCGACGATGCCGGCCACCATCTGGTTCTTGGTGAACGCCGAGGCCATGAGCCCGATCGCCGCGTAGGCGCCGAACATGAGCAGCATGCCGACGTAGCCGGCGGCCACCGCGCCCTTGTCGAGCGGGCCGAGCGAGGCGACCGAGATCGGGATCGACAGCGACAGGAAGAGCAGCACCGCGACCAGCCCCACCGACGCGAGGAACTTTCCGATCACCACCTGCCAATCGGTGATCGGCATGGTGAGCAGGAGCTCGAGCGTGCCCTGCGCGCGCTCCTCGGCCAAAAGCCGCATGGTCAGAATCGGGGTGAAGAAGAGGAGCAGGATCGGCGCCGAGTTGAAGAAGCTGCGCATGTCGGCCTGGCCGGTGACGAACAGGCCGGGGAAGAACATCGCGCCGGCGATGATCAGGTAGGCGCAGACGACCAGGTAGGCGATCGGCGAGTCGAAGTAGGAGACGAACTCGCGCCGCGCGACGGCGAACGTGTTTCTCATGACTGCGCTCCCGTGGTGGTGAGCTTGCGGAAGACGTCCTCCAGGCTCGCCTTCTCGTGCGAGAGCTGGAGCAGATCCATTCCGTCGGCGGTGGCGATCACCCGCGCGATGTCGCCGCGCGGATCGACGCCCGCCTTGGCGGTGATGCGGAAGGTGGTGGCGCGCGGCCGATCCGACAGGCTCCACTCGCCGGTCTTGATCGCCCGCACGTCCTCGATGCCGTCGATGCGGCGCAGGAGCTGGAGCGGATCGACGTCGTTGCCGCGCGCGCCGCCGACCTCGAGCAGGATCTCGGCCGCGCCGGCGGTCTTGCGCTGAAGCTCGTCGGGCGTCCCGTCGGCGACCAGCTTGCCGTCGGAGATGATGAGCACCCGCGAGCAGGTGGCCTGCACCTCGCCGAGGATGTGGGTCGAGAAGATGACCGTCTTCTCCTGACCAATCTGTTTGATGACGGTTCGGATCTCGGCGATCTGGTTCGGGTCGAGGCCGGAGGTCGGCTCGTCGAGAATGAGCACCTCGGGCTCGTGCACGATCGCCTGGGCGAGCCCGACGCGCTGACGGAAGCCCTTCGAGAGCTCGCCGATCTGCATGCCGAGCCGATCCTCGACGCCGCACTGCTCGACCACGCGCTTGAGGCGCGTGCCGCGGTTGTCCTTGGGCAGCCCGCGCACGTCGGAGACGAAGTCGAGGTACTCGAGCACCGTCATGTCCTTGTA
>JANWLJ010000007.1 GCA_025450955.1 Polyangium sp. (in: bacteria)
CTGTCGACCCAGGACGACGTGGCCGCCGCGCTCGCCGCCGAGGGCACCTCGATCTACGCCTGGCACGGCCTGTCCAAGCAGGAGTTCTACTGGGCGATCGAGCAGACCCTGGCGTTCAAGCCGACGCTCACGCTCGACGACGGCGCCGATCTGATCTTCACCGTTCACTCGAAGTTCCCGCAGCTCGCCCGCGACGTCTACGGCGGCACCGAGGAGACCACCACCGGCGTGCATCGCCTGCGCGCGATGGCGGCCGACGGGAAGCTCCTCTACCCGGTGATCGCGGTGAACGACTCGGAGACCAAGTGGGACTTCGACAACGTCTACGGCACCGGGCAGTCGTCGCTCGACGGCATCCTGCGCGCCTCGTCGGTGCTGATCGCCGGCAAGACCTTCGTCATCGCCGGCTACGGCCACTGCGGCCGCGGCGTCGCGCTCCGGGCCAAGGGCATGGGCGCCAACGTGATCGTCACCGAGGTCAAGGCGACCGCCGCGCTCAAGGCGACGCTCGAGGGCTGCCGGGTGATGTCGATGGACGAGGCCGCCAAGGAGGGCGACATCTTCATCACCGCCACCGGGATGAAGGACATCATCATCGGCCGCCACTTCGACGTGATGAAAGACGGCGCGCTGGTGTGCAACACCGGCCACTACGACTGCGAGATCAACCTGGTCGATCTCGAGGCGCGGATGAAGGGCAAGCGCGAGATGCGCGCCAACAACGAGGAGTACACGCTCAAGGACGGGCGCCGCGTCTACGTGCTCGGCCAGGGCCGGCTCATCAACCTCGCCGCCGCCGAGGGCCACCCGTCGGAGGTGATGGACATGTCCTTCGCCAACCAGTTCCTCGGGCTGCTCAAGCTCGCGCGCGAAGGCAAGTCGCTCGACAAGAAGGTCTACGAGCTGCCGCCCGAGCAGGATCAGGAGATCGCGCGCACCAAGCTTCACACGATGGGGCTCGCGATCGACACGCTCACCGAAGAGCAGAAGATTTACGCGACCGACTACTCCGCCGGAACGTAGCTTCTTTCGATCGTTCTCCCCCGCTCTCCGCTTTTTGAACCGCCGTTCAAATTCCCTTCACCCACTGACTAGCGTAGTTGCCAGGCTGCTCGGGCAACCGCATTTTGGCGCGCCAACCTCCTGATATTGGGTGCGCGATTCCGGCACGAGTCGTGCTTTGGCCGCGCGGAGGTATTGAACCCTTAGGGAATGGAGACGAGGCGATGCGGAAGATTGTGATGGCAGTTGGGGTGTTGGCGATGTCGGGCCTGCTCGGCTGCGGCAAGCCGGCGGTGAGCGACGACTTCAGCGATCTGGCGGCGCAGGACGTGAAGTCGGATGCCTTCTCGAAGAAGCTGAAGCTGGTCGGCTCGCTCGACTACGGTCAGAGCGCGAGCGCCGACTACACGAAGCACCCGCGCTATCGCGCGTTCAAGTTCGCCGGACAGAAGGGCGATAAGGTCGACATTCGCGTGAGCTCGACCACCGGCGACGCGGTCGCGTGGCTGGTCACCGATAGCTACAAGACGGTGGCGATGAACGACGACTCCGACGGGACCACCGATTCGCACATCACCGCTACGCTGCCGGGCAACACCGATCCCGACATCGTGACCTACTACATCATCTTCCGCGACTACTGGCTCGACAGCGCGACCTTCACCGTCTCGCTCGAGGGTCCGGCCAAAGATCTCTACGCGTGCAAGACCGACGCGGACTGCGTCGCGATCTCCAAGGGCGGCTGCTGCCCGAACGGCTGGAACGTGGCGGTCAACCAGAGCTCGGTCGATGCGTACAACGCGGCCAACCAGTGCACCGACCCGCACCCGATCTGCCCGCTCTACGTCGTCAACGACACCCGGGTCGCCGAGTGCAACAGCGGCACGCAGAAGTGCGAGATGGTCGCGATCGCCGACATCAAGTGCGGCGGGTTCATCGCCAGCGCGCACCAGTGCCCGGCCAACTTCACCTGCAGCTACGACGGCCACGTGCCGGATCTGCCGGGCACCTGCGTCGCCAATCCGCAGACCTGCGGCGGCATCGCCGGGATCGCCTGCCCGGCGGGCCAGACCTGCGTCGACAACCCGAACGACTCCTGCGATCCGTCGACGGGCGGCGCCGACTGCGGCGGCATCTGCCAGACCACGACTCCGTAACGACTTCGATTGGCTTTGGAAGGGCGGGGGGAAAATCCCCCGCCCTTTTTATTTTGCGGTGACGGTGGCGCCGGCCTGCGCCTCGAACAGCCGGATGAGGCCGCACAGATCGTCGTCGCCGAGGCCGTCCGCGATCGCCTGCTTCAAGATTTCGGCGATCACCTGTTCGCTCGGCATCGGGTAGCCGGCCGCGCGCGCTTCGCCGAGCACCAGCTCCTGATCTTTGAGCATGAGCGCGAGGGTGAAGTCGGGATGAAAGTCGCGCGCCAGGATCCGCGCGCCCTTCGAGACGAACAGCGGCGAGGAGAAGGCGCCGCCGCCGATCACCTCGAGCATGGTGCGCCCGTCCAGGCCCTGGCGCGCGCCGAAGGCGAGCATCGCGCACAGGCCGGTGAGCATGTGCGCGCCGAGGCCGTTTAGGACCAGCTTCATCGCCATCGCCTGGCCGACCGCGCCGACGTGGCGCACCCGGCCCATCGCCTCGAGCAGCGGACGCACCCGCTCGAGCGCCGCTTCCGGCCCGGCGGCGAGGATGAGCAGCGTGCCCTCTTCGGCGGGCTTGCGCGTGCCGGAGACCGGGGCGTCGAGGTAGATCCCGCCCCGGGCGCGCACCGCCTCGTCGGAGCGGCGGGCGCACGCGGGATCGACCGTCGAGTGATCGATCACGATCGTCCCGGGTCGAAGCCCGGCCAAGACGCCGCCCGCGCCGCCGAGCACCGCGTCGACGGCGGCGGGATCGGCGAGCATCAGGCAAACCACCTCGGCGGCGCTCGCCGCCTCTGCGGGAGTGGCGCCCAGGCGCGCGCCCTTCTTCACCAGCTCGGCGGAGCGAGCGGCAGTGCGATTCCAGACCGTCAGCGAATGGTGGTGACGAAGGAGATTTTCGGCCATCGGCGCACCCATGGTGCCGAGGCCGAGGAAGGCGACGTTCATCGTGGGCTAATTCGAAGCGGTGAGCGGGCTCGCCTTCTTGGTCGGCTTCTTCGTCGCGGTCTTGTGGCCGTTGCCGTTGCCGTTTCCATTGCCGTTGGCGTGGCGCACCGGCTGGATCGAGCGGGCGGCGTCGGCGAGCGCCTCCTTCTTCACCGGGTTCTCCCAGGTGAAGTCGCGCTCGCTGCGGCCGAAGTGGCCGTAGGCGGCGGTCTGCCGGTAGATCGGCCGGAGCAGATCGAGCTCACGAATCAGCGCGCCCGGCCGGCAGTCGAAGTGCTCGCGAATGAGCCGCTCGATCGCGCCCTCGGAGATGACGCCGGTGCCGAAGGTGGTGACGTGGATCGAGACCGGCTGCGCCACGCCAATCGCGTAGGCGAGCTGGACCTCGCAGCGGCGCGCCAGCTTGGCGGCGACGATGTTCTTGGCGATGAAGCGCGCGTAGTAGCAGGCCGAGCGATCGACCTTCGACGGATCCTTGCCCGAGAACGCGCCGCCGCCGTGACGGCCCCAGCCGCCGTAGGTGTCGACGATGATCTTGCGGCCGGTCAGGCCCGAGTCGCCCATCGGCCCACCGACGACGAAGCGCCCGGTCGGGTTGATGAAGTACTTGGTCTTGGGACCGAGCAGCTCGCGCGGCAGCTCCTTCTTGATCACCTCTTCGATGATCGCCTCGCGCAGGGTCTTGTACTTGACGTCCTCGGAGTGCTGGGTCGAGACCACCACCGCGTCGATGCCGACCGGGCGATCGTTCTCGTAGCGCACCGAGACCTGCGATTTTCCGTCGGGACGCACGAAGTCGAGGATGCCCTTTTTGCGCACGTGCGCGAGCCGCTTGGCGAGCCGGTGCGCGTAGGCGATCGGCGCCGGCATCAGCTCCTTGGTGTCGTCGGAGGCGAAGCCGAACATCATGCCCTGATCGCCGGCGCCCTGCTCGTCCTTGGAGTAGACGCCTTTGCCGTCGACGCCCTGGGCGATGTCGGGCGACTGCTGCTCGATCGCCGAGAGCACGCCGCAGGTCTTGTAGTCGAACCCCATGTCGGAGTGGGTGTAGCCGATCTCCTTGACCGTCTCGCGCACGACCTTGGGCAAGTCGACGTAGCAGGTGGTGGTGATCTCACCGGCGACCATCACGTAGCCGGTCTTGGTGAGCGTCTCGCAGGCCACGCGCGCCGCCGGATCCTTGGTGAGGATCGCGTCGAGGATCGCGTCGGAGACCTGATCGCACAGCTTGTCGGGGTGCCCCTCGGTGACGGACTCCGAGGTAAAGAGGAAATCGGCCATGTCTACCTACTCCTTCGGTTTCTCACGTCGCTCATGGGGTTGGCGGCGAGGGGGCAATATACCGTTCGTCGCCGTGATGTCAACGAGCCTTCGGCGGCATCTATGATATAGGTCGCCCATGCTGAGAATCCTCCTTCCCGAGGACGCGGATCGCGCGGTGCTGCTCGGCCGGCTGGAGGATCGGATGGGGGCGATCCCCGTCGAGATCGAGCGGTCGGTGCGCCACGTGATCGACGAGGTGCGGGCGCGCGGCGATGAAGCGGTGCGCGCGTTTACGCTTCAATGGGAGAAGCGCGAGCTCGGCGATTTGGAAATGTCGCGAACCGATTGGGAGCGCGAGGCGCAAAAGACCGCGCCGGATGTGCGTCAGGCGATCGAGCGGGCCCGCGATCGGATCGCGCGCTTTCACGAGCAGCAGCGCGTTTCGGGCTATGTGCTGTCGGAGGCGGGGGTCGAGCTCGAGCTCAAGGTCACGCCGCTCCGGCGCGTGGCGCTCTACGTGCCGGGCGGGACCGCGCGCTATCCCTCGTCGGTGCTGATGACCGCGGTGCCGGCGCGGGTCGCCGGGGTCGGCGAGATCGTCATGGTCACGCCGGGACCGAGCCCGGAGACGCTCTACGCGGCCAAGGTCGCCGGGGTCGATCGGGTGTTTCCGATCGGCGGGGCGCAGGCGGTGGCGGCGCTCGCGTATGGAAC
>JANWLJ010000008.1 GCA_025450955.1 Polyangium sp. (in: bacteria)
CCCGCGTAGAGGACGCCGAGGCCGGCGATGGGGATCGCGGCCATCTCGGTGCGCGGGATCATCAAGCTGGCCGCCGCGGGCGCGATCTTGTCGGGGCGGCCGACCCACACCGAGTAGGGGCCCTGATCGGCGGCTTGAAGCGACAGCACCGGGGTCTGGCCATACGCGATCGCGTTGCCGCTCGCGTCGAGCGCTTCGATCAAGATCGACGCCGCGCCCATCGACATCGGCATCTGGCTGAAGTCGAAGTTGAAGTGGCCGTTCATCACCGCCACCGTCTTTACCGAAAGGCCGTTGCCGACGGTGATGCGCGCGGTGGTGGCGCCGGCGAACGGATCGTCGGCGGGCGAGACCACCACCTGCAGGCTGATGGTTCCCGACTTGCCGCCGCAGCCGGCGAGCGGCGCGCCCGCGCCGAGGAGCAAGAGGGCACAGAGCGCCTTCGGTCCGATCTTCATCACGGGTCCTCTTTGGGAAAACATCATTCCTGGTTCGGCTTCGGTGGACGCGCCAGCTCGCCGAGCTCGCGGCTGCGGCGGGTGGCGGCCTCGACGGCGTTGATGAGCGTGGTGCGCAGGCCGCCCGCTTCGAGCGTGGCGATGCCGGCGATCGCGGTGCCGCCCGGCGAGGTGACCATGTCCTTGAGCCGGCCCGGATGCTCGCCGGTCTCGAGGAGGAGCTTGGCCGAGCCGAGCACCGTCTGCGCCGCGAGCGCGAGCGCGTTGTAGCGCGACAGGCCCATCTTGACGCCCGCGTCGGAGAGCGCTTCGATGATGAGGAACACGTAGGCCGGGCCGGAGCCCGACAGGCCGGTCACCGCGTCGAGCTGCTCCTCGTCGAGGATCACCGTGGTGCCGACCGCGTCGAAGATGCGGCGCGCGATCTCGAGATCCTCGGTGGTGGCGTGCCCGCCGCCGGCGATCGCGGTCGCGCCCGCGCCGACGAGCGCGGGAGTGTTCGGCATGGTGCGCACCACCCGCGTGCCGCTCTTGAGCCGCCGCTCGATGGCCGCGACCGGGGTGCCGGCGGCGATCGAGATCACCAGCGCGTGCGGCTTTAGGTGCGGCGCGATCTCGTCGAGCACGCCGGGCAAAATCTGCGGCTTGACCGAGAGCACCACGATCTCGGCGTGCGCCACGACCTGGCGGTTGTCGGTGGTGACCGAGATGCCGTAGCGCGCGCCGAGCTCGTCGCAGCGCGCCTGCCGCGGATCGGAGCCGTGGATCTGCGACGGCGCGACCACCTCGGCCGCGGTCAGCCCCTTGATGAGCGCCTCGGCCATGTTGCCGGTGCCGAGAAAGCCGATCGTCTGCGCCAGCTTCATGATGCGGCGCACTTTACTCTATGGATGCTCGGCGCGTTAGTCGGCGAGCAGGCTGTGCACGTGATCGAGCAGCTCGGGCGCGCCCACTTTGGGCGGGAGCAGGGTGCGAGCGGCGCGCGCGGCGTCGTACAGCTCGGCGCGAAAGGCGCCCGACACCGTGACCGGACGCAAGCCCTGACGCGCGAACAGCCCGCCCAAAAGCTGCGCGTCGAGCTCCTGGCTGATCTCGTCGAAGCGCGCCTGGGTCTTGGCGGCCGCCGCCCGGAGCGCCTGCTGCTCGTCGAGCGGCAGCCCGTCGAAAGCGCGGTTGGCGACGAGCAGGCAGCCGGTCACGTAGTGCAGCGGCAGCGCGGTGAAGTAGCGCGCCTGGGTCGACCACTGAAAGGCGAGCGCGGCGGTCGGCGGCGTGATGAAGCCGTCGTCGCGCTGATCGTCGTAGGCCTTGCCGGCTTGATAGATCGGCAGCGGCAACGTCTTGATCCCCATCGCGGTGAGCGCGAGCTCGGAGACCTGATCGGTGTTCCAGATCCAGTAGCGTTGGGCGCGCAGCTCGGCCATCGAGCTCACCGGCGTGCGGGTGAAGAGGATCGCCGCGCCGATGCCGCTGTCGCCGAGGTTGGCAAAGCCCGCGCGCGCAAATTCGCGATCGCGCTGCGGGCGCAGCCGCCCGATGAGGTAGGTCGACTCTTCGTGGCTCTGCACCAGGCCCGGCAGCCGGAGCATGCGCAGGCTGGGCGCGAGCTCTTCGCAGAGCATGCCGCCTGAGACCACGCCGTCGAGCTGGCCGCGGCGGATGCGCGCGCCGACCTCGATCTCGTCGCCGGCCACGCCGCCGAGATAGAGCTTCACCTTGAGCGCGCCGTGGGTGGCGGCCTCGACCTCGCGAACGAGCGCGCGCAGCTCGCGCGCCCAGGCGGTGCCGTCGGGGACGATGCTGGCCATCCTGAGCACGTGGCTCGGCTCGGCGGAGGCGGCGGGAGCGAAGAGAAGGAGGGTCGTAAGAGACCAGACGAGGCGACGCACGCCTTCATCTTAACCTATGATGAGCTCCTCGTGGCCGTTTCCGCCGGGCGGTCTGACCTTGGAGAAGCGATCGAGACGGCTCTCGTCGAACACCTGGTGTCGCCTGCCGGAGGTGAGCCACTCGGCGTAGAGCTCGCCGATCACCGGCGACATCATGAAGCCGTGGCCGCCGAAGCCGCACGCGAGATAGAAGCCGGGCACGCCGGGCGGCTCGCCCAAGATCGGCGCGCCGTCGGGGCTGACGTCGTAGGGGCCGGCCCACTGGCGCAAGATCTTGACGTCGGCGAGGCGCGGCATCACCCGGACCAGCTCGCGCGCGAGCGTGGTGAGAAACTTCAGGCGCGAGCCCATCTTCACCTGATCGTCGTCGTGATCCTCGACGGTGATGCCGGTGACGATCTCGCCGCGCATCGACTGCGAGAAGTACAGGCCCGAGGAGAGCACGCTCACCATCGGCGTCAAAAACGGTTTGAGCGGCTCGGTGGAGAGGATCTCGTGACGGTGTGGGCGATCCGGCAGCTCGACGCCGACCAGGCGCGCGATCTGAGGAGACCAGGCGCCGGCGGCGTTGACGACCCGCTCGGCTTTCACCGGCCCTTTGGAGGTGTGAAGAAGAAAGCCGCCGCTCGAGCGCTCGATCGCGCTCACCTCGGTAAAGAGGTGGACCTCGACGCCGCGGGCGAGCGCCTGGTGCGCGTAGCCCCAGAGAAACGGCCAGGGAAAGAGCACCCCGTCCTTTGGGTTATAGCAGGCGCACACCACCCGGCTCACGTCGAGCTCCGGGACGATCGCGCGCGCCTCCTCGGGGCTGAGCATGCGGGTCGGAACGCCGACGCGATTTTGCAGCGCGACGTTGCGCTCCATTTTTTCGCGCTCGGCCTCGCGGGTGGCGAGAAACAGATAGCCGCCCTGGCGGAACCAGACGTTGACCCCGATCTCCAGCGCGAAGTGGCGGCACAGCACGAACGACTCCTGCATCAGCCGCACGTTGAGCTCGGTCGACCACTGCATGCGCACGCCGCCGCCGTTTCGGCCCGAGGCGCCCTGCGCGAGATAGCCGCGCTCGAGCACCACCACGTCGGTGAGGCCGCGCCGCGCGAGCTGATAGGCGATCGAGAGCCCCATCACGCCGCCGCCGACGATCGCGATCGCGCACGAGCGCTTGGGCGGCCCTACCGTCGGGGTGAGCTCCTTCATCGCTGCGCCTGATCGTCGTCGTCTTTTTCGGCGGCGGCGAAGATCCGGAGCGGCGCGGCGGCGACCGGCGGACGCGAGGTAAAGGGCGCGATGGTCTCGGGCGGAGCGCCGCTCGCTCGCGCGCAGAGGAGCGCCGCGTGAACCATGCACTCCTTTCCCTGACAGGGGCCGGTGCCGAGGCCGGTGTAGCGCTTCACCTCCTCGACCGAGCGGTAGCCGATCGCGATCGTGTGCTCGACGTCGTCGAGGGTGACGTCTTCGCAGCGGCAGACGATCGCTTTGGAGCTCATGAAAACGATCTCGCCAGCGCGAGGCCGGCGCGCTCGCCCTGGGTGCGCGCGGCTTCGGGACCTTTGAAGCCGGTCACGTCACCGGCGGCGAACACCTTCGGGATCGCGCTCGCGCCGTCCGCGTCGACGACGCAGGCGAAGCCGCCGCCTTGCGGGCGGAGCTCGACCGGGACACCGTGTTGGCGCGGCAGCTCCGAGGCGGGCGCGGGCAGGGCGGCGACCGCGATCAGATCGCAGCGCACCCGGTGCGCACGTTTGGCGCCGGGCGCGAGCAGCTCGGCTGCGCGCACCCACGAGTGGCCCTTGGCGGCGAGAAGGCGGGTCTCGATCCCGTCGACGCGGGTCACTTGCGCGCCCGCGTTTTCGAGCGCGCTCGCGAGCGCCTGCGCGTAGGGCCCGGCGCCGAGCACGAGCGGCCGCTCGCCGGGCAGGATGCCGAAGCGCGAAAGGAGCCGCCCGACCGCGCGCGCCGCCAGCACGCCCGGCCGATCGTTGTCGATGAAGAGCGCGTTCTGATCGTAGGCGCCGGTGGCGTAGAGATAGCGATCGGCGGTGAGCTCGAGCAGGCCGGCCTGGGTGTAGACCGCGAGCAGGCCCGGCGGGGCGCCCGGCTTCGGCGCGTCTTCCGGGAACCACGAGATCGCCGCCGCGCGGGAGATCAGCTCGACGCCCGCGGCGCGCGCTTCGTCGGCGGCGCGATCGGCGGCGGGCACGCCGAAGCTCGGATGGGCGAGGTACGATCCGCCCGGGCGATCCTGCTCGTCGACGAGCAGCACCTCGCGTCCGGCGCGCGCGAGCGTGGCCGCCGCGGCCAGCCCGGCCGGCCCACCGCCCACCACCGCCACCTCGACGTGCCGCACGCTCACCGCCGGCAGCGGCGGAGGGCCGCCCGGCCGCTCGTCGGGCAGGCGCCCTAGCCCGCCGAGCTGGCGCACCACCTTCTGCATCACCGCGTTGAGCGCGCGCGGCGAGGTCATCATCGTGTGGTGGTCCATGCCGCTCGAAAAAAAGAAGTCGGCGGCGGCGAGCACGTCGAAGCCTCCCGACGGAAACGCGTTCTGCCGCTCGACCGCGAGCCCGTCTTTGACCGGCGTGAGGCAGGCCTTGATGTTGGGCTTGCCGCCTACTCGCATCAGGCAGGCGCCGCAATGTCCGTCGAGGCAGAAGAAGCCGCGCGGCCGGTGATACTTGACCGAGCGCGACAGCACCCGCTCGCCCGAGGCGTAGAGCGCCACCGCCACGCTCTCGCCCTCGCACGCCGGAAGATCGCGCCCCTCGAAGCGGAGCGTGACCGGAGCGCCGCGCGGCGGGTGGGGCAGTCGAAGATCGGAAGAGGGCATCGGCGAGACGGCCGCATCGAATCCGACCCGCGCGAGGTTGTCAACTCGCCTCGGGCTCACTATGGTCTGTGCCATGAACTCGATCCCCAAGGTTCCCTATCCGTCGAACGAGCCGGTCCTCGCCTACGCGCCCGGGAGCGCCGAGAAGCAGACGCTCAAGCGCACGCTCGCGCAGATGGCGAAAACTCCGGTCGAGATCCCGCTCCTCGTCGGCGGGCGCGAGGTGCGCGGCGGCACCACCGTCGAGGTGCGGGCGCCGCACGCGCACGCGCAGGTGCTCGGCCGCGCGCACCAGGCTAGCGTCGACGACACCCGCGCCGCGATCGCCTCGGCGCTGTCGGCGCAGCACGACTGGTCGCGCACGCCCCACGCCGAGCGGCTGGCGATCTTTCTGCGCGCCGCCGAGCTGCTCGCCACCAAGTACCGCCCGATCTTGAACGCGGCGACCATGCTCGGGCAGTCGAAGACGGCGCATCAGGCGGAGATCGACGCCGCCTGCGAGTCGATCGATTTCTGGCGCTGGAACTGTCACTTCGCCGAGCGGATCTACGCCGAGCAGCCGCTCTCGCCGCCCGGACAGTGGAACCAGCTCGACGCCCGCCCGCTCGAGGGGTTCGTGTTCGCGGTGACCCCGTTCAACTTCACTTCGATTGGCGCCAACCTGCCGACCGCGCCCGCGCTGATGGGCTGCACGGTGGTGTGGAAGCCGGCGCACACCGCGGTGCTCTCGGCCCACTTCATCATGCAGATCCTCCGCGAGGCGGGGCTGCCGGACGGGGTCATCAACTTCATCCCCGGGCCGGCGCGGCAAATCGGGGATATTGCACTCATGCATCCCGATTTGGCGGGGATTCATTTCACCGGCTCGACGGGCGTGTTTCAAAAAATGTGGCAAACCGTCGGCGGAAATATCGCCAATTA
>JANWLJ010000009.1 GCA_025450955.1 Polyangium sp. (in: bacteria)
TGTTAGTGCGGCCCGGCTCGTTGAGCCGGTTGGCGCGGTACACCTCGGAGGCGGACTCCGAGAGGATGTGGTCGACGGTCCAGGCGTTGAAGTACGAGGGAAAGAAGCGCCACATCCAGTAGCCGAAGGCGAGGACGAGCAAGATGAACATCGCCGAGACGGCGTTGAGCCGCCGCGGCTTTCCATATTCGACGCGCTGGACCATTAGGACGCCACCTGGGCTCGCCCCTCGGCCTGCGCCTCTTCCTCGTCGGGCGCAACCACCTCTTCGGTGCTGAGACCGAGAGCGGCGGCGCGGCGCAGGCAGGCGAAGCCGAGCAGGAGCTGAAGAACGATCGAGACGCCGGCGATCGAGAGGCTGTAGGCCATCACCGAAGCCTCGGTGCCGTAGCGGGCGAAGAAGGCGACCGCGACCAGCTGCGAGACGCCGAGCCCGTTCACGTTGATCGGCAAATTCCCGACGGCGAAGTAGGCCGGCAGGTAGAGCAGCGCCGCCAGCGGCGGCACCTTGACCCCGAACATCCGGAGCGCGATGAAGTGCCAGGCGAGCAAGACGCCGATATGCGGCAGCCGCACCACGATGCCTTTGATGTGCCCGACGATCCCCATCTGAAACAGCGGGGCGAACAGCGCACGCTCGGTCAAAAAGCGCGGCGCGAGCTTGAGCAGCCCCGCGTAGGCGAGCCCGCCGGCGACGCACACGAGCGGCACCAGCCTGAGCCAATGCAAGCTGCCGGTCGCGCGCGACGCGCCCGCCGAGGCGAGCAGGAACAGGGTGACGATGTTGACCCCGATGATGAACAGGATGAAGCCGGTGGCGCGCACCAGCGGCACCTTCCACACCCGATAGAGGAAGCCGACGATCGCCGCCTGCCCGACGTGATAGTTGACGATCGCGAGCAGGTAGGTCGACGCGCGCACCACGTACAGATCGCGATACGGAATCCGGCAGCCGAACCAACCGAACACGCTGATCATCGCGAAGGTGTCGGCGGCGCAGGTGAGCAGCATCATCACCGCCGAGATGGCGAGGAACCAGAGGATCGGCGCGTGCTGCAGCGCCATCCAGAATTGGTGCCGGTCGGTGTGATGCAGGACCCAGGCGAGCGCGGCGAGGGCGATCGCGTAGGGACCGATCGTCTTCAGCTTGCCGGTCACACGGGAAAGGGGCGAGCGCCCCGGCTGGGCCATGAGCGCGATCCTAGCATACGCCGACGGGCGGCGCGGCTAGCCGGCGCTAATGGGCGTGACGATCGCGCCCCGGCAGCGGGCAGTACTCGTGGGCGAGGCGCACCACGTCATCGAGCTCGAACGGCTTGACCAAAAAGCGCGCGACGTCGAGCCGCGCCGCTTCGGCCGGCAGCCCGTGCACCGCCGACAGCAGCACCACCTTGGCGTGCTGCTCGGGAAAGCGCTGCTTCATCTCCTCGAGGAAGCGCCAACCGTCCATGATCGGCATCATCAGATCGAGGAAGATGAGGTCCATCGGATTTTGCGCGAGCTGGGCCAGCGCCTGAAATCCATTGGCGGCGGAGTGGACCTCGTAGCCCTCCTCGCGGATCACCTCCACGAGCGAGCTCAGGATGTCGGTGTCGTCTTCGACGACCAGCACACGCGACGCCACAGGGCTTACCTAGTCGCAGCCGCAAGGAAAGGCAAGCCCCTCGCGTCCCTTGACCTTGGGGCGCAAGGATATAGGTTGCAAGGCCAACGGCGGACGATGGCGAGGCGCACATGAAGGTCGCGGTGTGGGTGGTGATGATCGGGATCGGCGGCGGCGCCTTTGCGGCCTCGCCCGACGCGGCGACGCTCGGAGAGTCGGTGGTCAAAGATCTGGCGGCGCGCCGCTTCGCCGAGGTGACGCGGCGCTTTGATCCGACGATGAGCGCGGTGCTGCCCTCCGCCCAGCTCGGCGCGGCCTGGGACGGGGTGCTCGCCAAAGCCGGCGCATTTCGCGATATCAAAGGGGCGACCGTCGACGAGAAGAAGGGTTATCGGGTGGTCGCGCTCCACTGCGCGTTTGCCCGCGGCGTCTGGGAGGTGAAGGTCACCTTCGACGAAAAAGATCGGGTGGCGGGGCTGTTCTTCTCGCCGCCTCATCAGGCGTGGGAGCCGCCCGCCTACGGTCGTGGCCCGCTCATGGAGGAGCAGGTGCAGGTCGCCGGGCTGCCCGGCACGCTGACCGTTCCCGACGGGCCGGGGCCGTTTCCGTCGCTGGTGCTGGTGGCGGGCTCGGGCCCGAACGACGCTGACGAGACCATCGGCGGCCACAAGGTGTTCAAAGATCTCGCGCTCGGCCTCGCTGCGCGCGGAATCGCGACCCTGCGCTACGACAAGCGCACCCGCGTCGAGCCGGCCGCGTTTCCGGTCTCGCGTCATTACACCGTCAAAGAGGAGGTGCTCGACGACGCGCACGCGGCGGTCGCGCTCCTGGAAAAGACGCCGAAGATCGATCCGCGGCGGATCTATCTCCTCGGCCACAGCCTGGGCGGCATGCTCGCGCCGCGCCTCGCCGCCGCCGATCCGCGCATCAAGGGGCTGGTGATCCTCGCCGGCGCGACCCGTCCGCTCGAAGATCTGATCCTCGAGCAGCTCAAATATCTCGGCGCACCCGCGGCGAAGATCGCTGAGGCCGAAGCGTTTTCCCGTCGGGTGCGCGATCCCAAGCTCGCCCCCGGTGACGTGCTCGATGTGCTCGGCGCCAAGATCCCCGGCTCCTATTTCATCGACCTCCGCAGCTATCATCCCGCGCGCGTCGCCAAGGGCTTGAAGATTCCGATGCTGGTTCTCCAAGGCGGCCGCGACTACCAGGTGACCCGCGCCGATTACGACGGCTGGACCCACGCGCTCGCCGGCCATCGCCACGCCGAGCTGCGCCTCTACCCGATGCTCGATCACCTGTTCTCCGCCGGCACCGGCAAATCCGAGCCCGCCGATTACGAAAAGCCCGGCCACGTCGACGCGCGGGTGGTGCAAGACATCGCCGACTTCGTGCGCAGCGCGCGGTAGGCTGCCCTTTCGTTTCGCCGCGCGCATGGAGCCCGGCCCGGCGCGAGGACCGCAACTTTTCGTGCGCTCTCCGAAAATCGGTGAGTGGGGCAGCCCCTCCCGACGGTCGTCGATTTTCCGGCCTTCCCAGCGTCAACCGCCTGATCTTCCGTCGACGCCCCGCTGGCGTGCCGATTGCTTTTCGCTCTTGCGATGCGTTCGCGGGTCCGCCTGATCGCGCTGCTCCTGCTCCTGCCGGCGAGCGCGCTGGCGGCGCCCCATCACCATCATCACAAGTCCCTTCACCGGCGAGTCGTGCTCGCCGAGGCGCTGAGGGCGGCGCCGGCCGAGAGCGCGCCACCGCCGGCGATCGTCGTCGAGAGCGCGCCCGAGCCTGCGTTCCTGCCGAAGCCGACCGCGAGCGCGCCGGCCGCGCCCCGCGACGAGGAGCTCGGGCCCCGCCGCTTGGGGCTGATGTCGGGCGGGCTGGTCCTCTTCGTCGTCGGTTACGCCGCCGACGCCGGGGTGACCTACGGCTTTCACCACGATCCCGCCGGCGTCTCGCTCATCCCGCTCGTAGGTCCGCTGGTCCAGTGCGGCGAGCACTACGGTTATTCCGGCCCGATGGTTCAGACCGGCAACGCCGACTTCGATCGCCAGATGAACGCGCAGATCCACCAGGCCTCGACGCTCATCGCCACCGTCACCTACGTCGGCCTCGCGCTCGACTTCGCCGGCCAGCTCGCCGGACTGGTGATGACCATCGCCGGCGCCGCCACCCACTCGCACGAGCGCACGCATTCGCCGTCGTCCTCGCGACTGGCGCTGGTGCCCACCGCCTCGGGCGGCAGCGCGCTCGCGGTCACTTTTTAATCGCGTCCTAGACGCTCCTAGACGGCGCGACGCAAATGCGGTAACCCGTCGGCATGCCCTTTTCGCGGCGGGAAGAGCTCGACGAGCGGTACTACCAGACGCTCGTGCAGATGATGCAGAGCCAGGCTTATCGCGAGCTGGCGGCGGCGCAGATGTTCGGCTTCGGGCTGCAGTTCGTGCCCGAGCTGCGCTGGCTCAAGTTCATGACCTGGCACATCCGCGAGGAGATGGAGCACTACGAAGACGTGGTGAAGATGTATCAGGAGGTCACCGGCGAGAGCGTCGAGCCGGAGGTGCGCGCGCGCCTCGGCAAGCGGCCGATCGAGTTCGCCGAGAGCTGGTACGAGCTGGCGATGGCGCAGTTCCTCTACGACCGGGGCGGCTTCTGGCAGCTCAAGGAGTACGAGGGCTGCTCATTTCTTCCCTATCGCAAGACGATCGAAAAGATCATCAAAGAGGAGAAGGGGCATCAGGCGCTCGGCGAGCGGATCGTCGTCGAGCTCACCGCCACCGGCGCGTTCGACGCGATCAAGCAGCCGATCTTCGAAAAGTGGCTGCGCCAGGGGCTGCTCTCGTTCGGACGGCCGGACACCGACGGGGCGCGCTACGCGATCTCGGTGGGCCTGCGCAAGCGCGATCCCGGGCCGGTGATGCAGGACTTCCTCGACGACATCAAGCCGGCGGTGGTCGCCTGCGGCCTCGAGCTCCCGCCGCTCGACCAGATCGGCATCGTCGCCCCCGCCGGCCTCAGCCTCTCTCTCGACAACGTCGACGTCACCCGCGCCGAAGGCTACGTCGCGCGCTGAGCTGTTTGCTCTGTCAATAACCGAAGCGGTTGGGAATATCGATCGCGACGGTGAGTGAATAGGTGCGGGCGTGGATCGGGTCGCCGGCGAGATTGAAGAAGACGCCGCCTGCGAAGCGCAGCCCTTTGATCGGTCCGATGAACACCTCGGGGGCGATGAACACGGTCTCGGCGGGCGTGCCGCTAGCGCCGGGCGGCAGGGCGAGCGTGCCGTCGAGATAGGTGGTGGTGTCGACCTCGCACTGCAGGTAGATCGGCAAAAAGAAGCTCACTGAGGTGAGCAGCGTCGCGACCATCCCGTCGAAGAGGAGCTGGCGCGCGGTCTCGCCGTGGACGATCGGGATCAGCGCCGTCGCGTTCAGCTCGAGGATGAGGTGTTTCCAAAGACGCTGCGCCGCGTAGGCGAACGGACCGAACAGATAGTCGTCCGAGCCGAGCCCGCTCTGCGCCGTCGGAAACGTCACCTCGGCGCCGATCGAGAGCATGTCGTCGTAGCGGAGCGATCCGGCCACCAGGTACTGCGCCAGGAGCGACAGATCCTGGGTGCCGAAGGGCTGCCCTCCAAAGCCGAATTGATAGGGAAAGGTGACGACGAAGCCGAGGTGCGCGGTCGCGATATAGGCCACCTCGGCCGACGGCACCGCGCCGCCGCCCTGAGCGCCGGTGAACACGTTCAAAAAGAGCTGCACCTGCTGCTCGAGCTGCGGCGGCGCGCCGACGATCGGAAACGGGAAGAAGAGCTGCTCCCACTGGGTCGGGGCTTCGTCGGCGCGCGCCCATGGAGCAAGAGGGAGTGCGAGCGCCGCCATCACGACGCAGCAAAAGAGGCGCGCGCGAGCGGCCAACATCGTGGTGGGCGGGGCGTTGTGGTCGCCCGATCGATTAATGCGTGTGGATCTCGCGCGAGGTGATCTGGCGCGCGGTCTCCGCCACCCGGTCGGCGCCTTCGTGATCGGCGATGTCCGAGAAGCTGATCACGCCGACCAGCTTGCCCGAGTTGTCGGTGACCATCAGGCGCGATTTGTGGTGCTGGCCCATGAGCTGCTCGGCGCGGCTGAGATCGTCCGAGGTCTTGCAGGTGATCGCCTCGCGGGTCATCACGTCCTTGATCTTGGTCGAGGCGACCGGCTTGTTGTCGGCGCACACGCGCAGCACGATGTCGCGATCGGTCAGCGTGCCGAGCACCTTGTTCGAGCTGTCGCAGATCGGCACGAAGCCGATCTCGGCGTCGCGCATCTTGCGCGCAGCGGCCTGCACGGTGTCGTCGGGCCCGCAGCACTCGACCGGCTTCTTCATGATCTCTTCGCAGCGCATGGTCACCTCCCAGGTGGTGCACGTTTCTCGGCGCGGCCTGGGCGCGCGCCATCGGGCGAACGCGGCACCATCGGCTACTCTCGGCGCCGTAGCTGAAATAGGCGGGCGCGAATGCCGTGTTCACCGGATTGCCCGATCAGGCGAGGATCGGGTACCAGCTACCTCGGGGAGGAGAAATGGAACCGATGATCGCGCCGGCCTGGAATCCGCCGGCAAAAGAGGTCGACCTCGTTTCGGACCGGGAGCGAGAGGGCGGCGCCTGTCCCCTCTGCCTGGCGCCCGCGCGGCTGCTCACCTGCTGGGCCTGCTGCGACAGCGCCTGGGTGATCGAATGCGCGCACCGCTCGACCCCGCCGCCGATGATCCACGGCCGCAGCGACGGCAGCGATCGGCACCGGGTCTTCTGCACGGAGTGCGCCGAAGCCTGATTCAACTGTAAAATTGCGCTGGCGAACGCGCTCTACTTTCTATATGAAGTCCACCATGAGTGTGACTTCGCGAAGGCTCGCCAGCTTCTACCAGACGGCGGTCGGCAAGAAGGCGGTGATGGCGGTCACCGGCCTGATCCTCTTCTTGTGGCTGGTCCTGCACGTCCTCGGCAACCTGCAAATCTTTCTCGGGCGCGACCAGATCAACCGCTACAGCGCGTTTCTCCACGCCACGCCCGAAGCGCTCTGGCCGGTCAGGATCATCCTCATCGTCGCGATCGTCCTGCACATCAACTCGGCGGTCCTGCTCTATCTCCAGAAGGTCAAGAATCGGCCGATCGGCTATACGAAGAAGGGCAACCGCGGCGCGACGGTGATGTCGCGGACGATGATGTGGAGCGGCTTCGCGCTGCTCGTCTTCATCATTCTTCACCTGCTTCACATGACGACCGGGACGATTCACAAGGACTTCATCGCCGGCGACGTGTTTCACAACCTGACCTTCGCGTTTCATCAGCCGACGGTGGTGGCGCTCTACGTGCTGGCGATGGCGCTGCTCGCGATGCACCTCTATCACGGCCTTTACAGCTTTACCCAGTCGCTCGGCGTGAGCAATCCGCGCCACACGAGCCGCATCAAGCCGCTCGCGGCGGCGTTCGCGATCGTGATGGCCTCGCTGTTCGCGCTGGTGCCGATCGCGGTGCTCGCCGGCTTCGTCCACTAGCTTCAAGAAAGGCTCGCTCATGCAGCTCGATGCCAAGGTCCCGTCGGGGCCGATTGAAAAAAAGTGGGACCAGCGCCGGTTCGAGATGAAGCTGGTCAACCCCGCCAACAAACGCAAGCACACCATCTTGGTGGTCGGCTCGGGGCTGGCGGGCGCGTCGGCGGCGGCTTCGCTCGCCGAGCTCGGCTATCACGTCAAGTGCTTCTGCTTTCAGGACAGCCCGCGCCGCGCCCACTCGATCGCCGCGCAGGGCGGGATCAACGCCGCGAAGAATTATCAGAACGACGGCGACAGCGTGATGCGGCTCTTTTACGACACGGTCAAGGGCGGCGACTTCCGCTCGCGCGAGTCGAACGTCTATCGGCTGGCGCAGATCAGCGTCGAAATCATCGATCAGTGCGTCGCCCAGGGCGTGCCGTTCGCGCGCGAGTACGGCGGCCTGCTCGCCAACCGCTCGTTCGGCGGCGCGCAGGTGTCGCGCACCTTCTACGCGCGCGGCCAGACCGGGCAGCAGCTCCTGCTCGGCGCCTACCAGGCGCTCGAGCGGCAGATCGGCCTCGGCAAGGTCGAGATGTTTCCGCGCACCGAGATGCTCGACCTGGTGATCGCCGACGGGCAGGCACGCGGGATCGTCACCCGCAACCTCATCACCGGCAAGCTCGAGACCCAAGCCGGCGACGCGGTGGTGCTCGGCACCGGCGGCTACGGCAACGTCTTTTACCTCTCGACCAACGCCAAGGGATCGAACGCGACCGCGATCTGGCGCGCCTACAAGCGCGGCGCGGCGTTCGCCAATCCCTGCTACACGCAGATTCATCCGACCTGCATTCCGGTCTCGGGCGAATATCAATCCAAGCTCACCTTGATGAGCGAGAGCTTGCGCAACGACGGACGGATCTGGGTGCCGCTCAAGAAGGGCGACAGTCGGCCGCCGTCGCAGATCCCGGCCGAGGAGCGCGACTACTATCTCGAGCGGCGCTATCCGGCGTTCGGCAACCTGGTGCCGCGCGACGTCGCCTCGCGCGCGGCCAAGCAGGTGTGCGACGAGGGGCGCGGCGTCGGGCCGGGCGGCCTCGGCGTCTACCTCGACTTCAAGAACGCGATCGAGCGGCTCGGCGAGCCGGTGGTGCGCGATCGCTACGGCAACCTGTTCGAGATGTACGAGCGGATCACCGGCGAAGATCCCTATCAGGTACCGATGCGGATCTTCCCCGCCATCCACTACACGATGGGCGGGCTGTGGGTCGACTACAACCTGATGTCGAACGTGCCCGGGCTGTTCGTGGTCGGCGAGGCCAACTTCTCCGATCACGGCGCCAACCGCCTGGGCGCGAGCGCGCTCATGCAGGGGCTCGCCGACGGCTATTTCGTTTTGCCCTATACCATCGGCGATTATCTGGCGACCGCCAAGCCGGCCAAGGTGGAAGCCGCGAGCGCGCCGTTTACCGATGCTGAGCGCGAGGTCAAGGCGCGGCTCGACAAGCTCCTCGGAATCAATGGCAAGCGCACCGTCGATTCCTTTCATAAAGAGGTCGGGCGCATTTTGTGGGAGGACTGCGGGATGGCGCGCACCGCCGAGGGGCTCAAGCGCGCGCTGCAAAAAATTCCCGAGCTGCGCGAGCAGTTCTGGAAAGACGTCGCGGTGCTCGGTGGCGAGGGCGAGGTCAACCAGCAGCTCGAGAAGGCGGGGCGGGTGGCCGACTTCCTCGAGCTCGCCGAGCTCATCTGCCTCGACGCGCTCGATCGCGCCGAGTCGTGCGGCTGTCACTTGCGCGAGGAGTTCCAGACGCCCGACGGAGAGGCCAAGCGCAACGACGCCGACTTCAGCTACGTGGCCGCGTGGGAGTGGAAGGGGCCGGGCGAACAGCCGGCCTTGAACAAGGAGCCGCTCAGCTTCGAGCACGTCCACCTCGCGCAACGGAGTTACAAATAATGAAGAGCTTCAAGCTGATCTTGAACGTCTGGCGCCAAAAGAGCGGCAATGCCGACGGCAAGTTCGTCCGTTACGAGGTGCCGGACGTCTCGGAGCACATGTCCTTTCTCGAGATGCTCGACGTGCTCAACGAGGCGCTGATCGGCCGCGGCGAACAGCCGGTCGCGTTCGACCACGACTGCCGCGAGGGGATCTGCGGCATGTGCGGCTTCATGATCAACGGCGACGCGCACGGCCCGTTGCCCGGCACCACGGTGTGCCAGCTCCACATGCGCCACTTCCACGACGGCCAGGAGCTGTGGCTCGAGCCGTGGCGCGCGCGCGCGTTTCCGGTGGTGCGCGATCTGATGGTCAATCGCTCGGCGTTCGATCGCGTGATCGCCGCGGGCGGCTTCGTCTCGGTCAACACCGGCGGCGTCCCCGACGGCAACACCCTTCCGATCGGCAAGCTCGACGCCGATCGCGCGATGGACGCGGCGGCCTGCATCGGCTGCGGCGCCTGCGTGGCGATGTGCCCGAACTCGGCGGCGGCGCTGTTCACCGGCGCCAAGATCTCCCACCTCGGCCTGCTTCCCCAGGGCCAGCCCGAGCGCAACACCCGCGCCGAGCGGATGGTCACCCAGATGCACGCCGAGGGCTTCGGCCACTGCACCTCGACGGGCGAGTGCGAAGCGGTCTGCCCCAAGCACATCAAGCTCGAGGTGATCGCCCGCATGAACGCCGACTTCCTCCGCGCCAAGCTCCGCTCGCGCGACTGATTCGCCCGGGCTCACTTACACGATCAGGACGGTCACTCCGAGCCGCTTCGAGAGGAGCTCGAAGTCACGGCGATTCGAGGTGACCACCGTGGCTCCGTGCCGCCTCGCGGTGAGCGCGATCAGTGCGTCGTTCTGGAAGTCGCGTCGCTTGCCGTCGTCCCACCCGTGGCTGTCGGCGATCTTTTGGATGAGCGCGCCCGCTTCCCACCAGTCCGCCGCGGTCGGCGCCCAGGGATCCGCCGCCAGCCGAAACAGCGCCTGGACCACGCGGCGCGCCGCCGGAGCGCGCGCGCCGCGGCGCAGCTCGGAGAGCACCACCGACGAGTAGCGGATCACGAACGCATTGCGCAGCTCGGCGACCAGTTCCGGGCGCAGGCCCCGCTCCCAGACGTCGATGTAGACCGCGGTGTCGAGCAGGGCCCAGCGCATGGTCGGATCAGGGGAGGCGGAAGCTGTTCGGCCCGAGCGTTCCGCTGGTCTTGATGAGCAGCTTCCAGTGCTCTTCGTTGCCGGCGAGCCAGTCGAGCGCGAGCCGGACCGCCTCGGCGTCGCTCTTCACCCCAAGCGCCCGCTTGGCGCGCCTGAGCACCCGCGCATCCACGAAGAACGACTTCCGCGCCAGATGACTCCGACCAGGCATGTATTACATTTTGCTGCGAACCGGCATACCCGTCAAGAGCCCACGAGCTCTTCGGCGCTTTCGCGAATCAGTGGGTGAGGGTGGCCTTCTTGATGTAGTCGAGCTTGGGGAAGTCGGCTTTGAGATAGGCGTTGCCTTGGGACTGGAGGCGCCCCTGCGCCGGACCGCGGCCCGACGGCGCGCCTTCGCCGTACATTCCCTCGAGCGAGTCGACCACGTTCATCCCCGAGATCACCTTGCCGATCGGCGCGAAGCCCATCGAGTCGAGCCGGGCGTTGTCGCTGTAGTTGATGAAGAGCTGGGTGGTGCGGGTGTTCGGTCCGGCGGTCGCGAAGGTCAGCATCCCGCGGGTGTTCGACTGCTTGCCCGCCGGATCGTCGTCGATATGCGCGTCTCGCCAGACGTTGTTCACCGCCGGCTGGCCGTGGATGCCGAACTGCACCATGAAGCCCTGGATCACCCGGAA
>JANWLJ010000010.1 GCA_025450955.1 Polyangium sp. (in: bacteria)
GACTACGACGGCGCGATGAAGTGCCTCGAGCGGCAGCAGTGCGCCGACTGCCAGTACGACGACAACTGCCCGGCCAACTTCGCCTGCGCCACCACGCCGAAGGACATGAAGAAGTACTGCCTGCCCCGCTGCAACGCGCAGTACGACTGCCCCGGCGCGGCGCAGAGCATCAACTATCTGACCTGCGATCTGAACGTCGGCGTCTGCATTCCCAAGTACGGCTCGTGCGTCGGTGGCGGCGAGATCTGCGACCCGTGCCGGGTCAAGGCCGACTGCGCCAAGACCTCGACGAGCTGCATCACCAACGATCTGACCGGCGAGTCGATGTGCTCGAAGCGCTGCAGCGACGACACCACCTGCGCCGGCCCGAACGGCGCCACCTGCGACGACACCGACATCCCGTCGGCATCGAACCCATCGGGCATGTCGATCGGCATCTGCACCGGCGACAAGATGCACATGTTCCCCGGCGTGTTCAGCTGCTGGGGAATCGGCGGCTAGGAATCGTCTCACCCCTGCCCACAGACGTTGACACACCCGCGTCCTCATCTGTAGCCTGAAGACACTCATCGATTATTAGGACGGAGGCTCGTATGTCGAGGTTGGTCGCCCCGCGCATTCTGGTGGCGAGCGTGTTCCTGCTTGCGCTTGGAATTGGCTGCGGCTCTACCGGAGGAGGCGGCGGCTGCGCCGGCCTTCAGCCGTTGCCGATGGATCCGGCGCCGCTCGGCTTTCCCACCGATCAGCTGATCGAGGGCGGCCTTCAGGCGCGCATCACCAAACCCGGCATGGACAAGCTGACCGCGAGCCTCACCGCGCTCATCCAGAAAATGCTCGGCTCGGGATTCAACGTGCCCATCCAGACCCAGAGCCTCAGCGTCTTCGGCACCGTCTATGAGTGCTCGTCGAGCTGCGGCGGCGGCAGCGGCTGCCCGGTCACCATCGAGCTCACCAGCCCCGACGGCAAAGATCGAATTCTCATCACCCTCAAAGACGGCGACTCGGCGACCGGCAATCCGCCCATCATCACCGTCGACGCCACCTTCGACATCCACGTGCCGGTCCCCATCAGCTACGACCCGCCCATCTTCGGCTGCACCGGCGTCTGCACCCTCGACACCCACAGCGCCCACTTCGCCGATCCGAGCGCCGATCCGATCCACATCGTCGCCAACATCGAGGCCAACACCGATCCCACCACCGGCGAGCTGACGCTCCATCTGGCGCAGACGAACGGGCTGCAGATCTTGAACCTCGGTCTCGAGTTCAGCGACTGCGGCGTGGTCTCGGGAATCCTGAGCGCGGTCTCCGGCGCGATCAACGGCGTCATCACCAGCTTCATCGGCCAGTTCATCATCAACTTGCTCCGGCCGCAGCTCGACGCGCTCTTGCAGAGCTTTCTGCCCAAGCCGCTCGGGATCGCGGGCGTGATCAACCCGAGCACCCTGCTCGCCGCGTACTCGCCGCCGGCCGACGCGCACCTCGAGACCTTCATCGTGCCGGGCGGCTACGTCGCGTCGTCGACGGGCGGGCTCACCCTCGGAGTGATGTCGGGGATGAACTCGGATCGCGACGAGACCACCCGCTCGCCGGGCCTCTCGTCGGAGCCGTCCCTGTGCGTGCCGGCGCGGCCGACGCCGGATCTGTCGGCGCAGCCGTGGATGCTGCCGTTCAACGCCACGCGGAAAGACTTCATGCTCAACCGCGCGAACGAGTTCTCCGGCATGCCCGATCCGGTCGACCCGATGGGCGCGACCGAGGACGTGGCGATCGGCGTCTCGCGCACCTTCCTCGACCTGGCGGGCTTCCATCTCTACAACTCGGGCACCCTCTGCTTGTCGATCGGCGGCAGCGCGATCCCGCAGCTCAACGCCGGCACGCTGTCGGTGGTGGTCGGCTCGCTCGGCAACATCCTCGAAGATCGCAAGGCGCCGCTCGCGCTGGTGCTGAGGCCGCAGACGCCGCTGTCGTTCACCATCGGCGCCGGCGACATGAACGATCCGCTCCTGCACATCGTCATCTCCGACATGCGCATCGACTTCTACGCCTGGGTCGAAGAGCGCTACGTGCGCATCTTCACGCTCGGGATGGATCTCAACGTCGGGCTCAACCTGACCGTCACCAAAGACGCGGCGGGCAACCCGGCGCTGCAGCCGATGCTGAGCGGGATCGACGCGCAGCACGTCACCATCCGGGTCTCGAACACCGATCTGTTGCAGGAGGATCCGGCCTCGCTCGCCAAGGTGTTCCCGTCGCTGATCAACATCGCGACCGGCGCGCTCGGCGGAGCGATCAAGCCGATCGCGCTGCCGGCGGTGGCCGGCTTCAGCCTCGACCAGCTCTCGATCCGGCGGGTGCAGACCTCGCAGGATGACTTCCTCGGCATCTTCGGCGACATCGTCACCGGCTCGCCGGCGCCGCTCGTCGACTGGTCCGATCCCAACCACCCGCAGGTGGTCGGCGAGCTGCAGACCACCGCGGTGCTCGACGGGATGGAGGTGCCGAAGGAGGCCGCGCTGCAGGCGATGTTCGCCTCCAAGGATCCGATCGATCCGGCGCAGAAGCCGCGGGTCACCTTGCGCCTCGGCGCGCTGCACGCCGATGGACAGCCGGTCGAGTGGGGTTACCGCATCGACGGCGGGATGTGGCACACGTGGAGCACCAACCCCGAGCCGACCATCGCCGACGACGCCTTCTTGCTCCAGGGCCGTCACAGCATCGAGGTGCGGTCGCGGGTGGTCAATCAGTGGAAGACCGAGGACTCGACGCCGTCCAAGCTCGAGGTCCTGATCGACTCGGTGCCGCCGGAGATTCACGCCGCGATCGATCCCAATCATCCCGACGTGCTCGACTTCAACGGCTTCGACATCGTCTCCGACGCCAAGGCGCTCACCTACTCGTGGATTGGCTCGGACGGCAGGCAGACGCCGTGGACCTCGGAGGACTCGATGACGCTCGCCGAGGCCGAGCGGCTCACCGACGGAGCGACCAAGCCGCTCGTGCTGTTCGCCAAGGACGAGGCCGGCAACATCGCGCAGGCTCCGGTCGATCTGAACGGCATCAACGGCTTCCACGGGCGCACCACCAATCCGCCGTCGTCGTCGGGCTGCGGCTGCACCATCGGCGGCGCGGAGAGCGGCACGGGCGCGGGCTCGCTCTTCGGTGGGCTGTTCATCCTCGGTCTAGGGCTCGGGCTCCTGGTGCTTCTTCGGCGCCGCCGCGCGCAGGTCCTCTGTGTCCTCGCGCTAGCGGCGCTCGGGCTCCACGCCGCCGGCTGCGGTTGTGACAACAACGCGGCCCAGTGCACGATCGACGACGACTGCGCCAAGATGCAGTGCGCGGCGGGGCAGCTCGCGCAGTGCCAGTCGCAGATGTGCATCTGCGGCCCCGACATCACCGAGGGCGACGTCGGGCGGTTCGCCTCGATGACCATGATCGGCCCCGACGCCTACGTCGCGGCGTACAACAACACCTACGGCGACCTGATGATCGGGCACATCACCCCGCCGGGCGTGGTCACCAACTGGGACTTCGTCGACGGGGTGCCCGACACCGGGCCCGACGTGCCGGCCTCGCACGTGCGCGGCGGGATCATGGCGAACGGCGACGACGTCGGCCGCTATCCCTCGATCCAGAAGACGCCGGCCGGCGATCCGATCATCGCCTACTACGACAAGACGCACGGCGCGCTCAAGTTCGCCAGCTTCGGCGTCATCCGCTGGCACTCGCACGTAGTCGACCAGACCATGACCGTCGAAGGCTCGAGCGACGACATCGGGCGCTGGGCGTCTTTGACCCTCGGCCCCGACGGCAGGCCCGCGATCGCCTACACCGCGACGGTGCAGAAGGGCGTAAGCGGCATGCCCGAGGGACAGCTCCGCTGGGCGCAGGCCAACGTGCCCGATCCGCAGCAGTCGAGCGACTGGACCATCACCGTCGTCGATTCGCGGCCGCTGCCCATGGCCTCGGCGGCTCCGGATGGCGGAGTGCCCGACGGTGGCACGCCGCCGGACATGACCGAGCCGCTCTTGCCCGAGGGGATCGGGCTCATGCCGTGCGCGGCGCGCAAGAGCGACGGCACACCCGGCATCGTCTACTACGATCGCACCCGCGGCAACCTGCGCTACGTCGAGTACAACTCCAGCGCGAACATGTGGGACATGCCGGTCATCCTCGACGGTGAAGACGCGATGGGCAACGACACCGCCGACGTCGGCATGTATCCCTCTTTGACCTATGACGCCAAGGACGTGGGGCAGATCTCCTACGTCGACGCGACCCACGACAACCTCCTGTACGTCGACACCCAGGCGAAGACGCCCGCGGTCGTCGACGACGGCTACCGCTCCGCCGACGAGCAGACCTTGGACGGGCTCGACTCGCCGGTCTATCACCTGGTCGGCGACTCGTCGTCGATCCAGGCGGTGGCGGGACAGATCGTGATCGCGTATCAGGACTCCACCGTCGAGCAGCTCCGGATCGCGCAGCGCGGGACCGACGGCAAGTGGACGCTCTCGACGGTCGCGGGCCACGCCACTCCGTTCAAAGGCTCCTACGGCTTCTACGCCGATCTGCACGTGGTGGGCTCGAAGGGGATCGTCTCCTCGTACGCGATCAACCAGCAGCTCGAGAGCCCGCTCTTCTACGTCGAGGTCTTCTCCGTCGACCTCGGCCTCATCATGTGATGGAGCTCGGCCTCGGCGGGCGGCGCGCGTTCGTCGCCGCCTCCTCGGCAGGGCTGGGGCGCGCGATCGCCGAAGGGCTGCTCGCCGAAGGCGCCAAGGTGGCGCTGAACGCGCGTCCGGGCGAGCGGCTCGCGCGGGTTCGCACCGAGCTGTTCGGACGCTACGGCGAGGCGGTGCAGGCGGTGCCGGCCGATCTGGCGCACGCGGGCGAGGCCGGGCGCGCGGTGGCCGACGCGGCGGCGATCTTCGGCGGGCTCGACGTCCTCGTGACCAACTCGGGCGGGCCGCCGTCGGGACCGTTCGAGGCGCACGACGAAGCGGCCTGGCGGGCGGCCACCGAGCTGTTGCTTTTGTCGACGGTGGCGATGGTGCGCGCCGCCCTGCCCCACCTCGAGCGCTCGCCCGAGCCGCGCATCGTGATGATCGCCTCGACCTCGGTGCTCAGGCCCATCGACGGGCTGGTGCTCTCGAACGCGGTGCGGTTGGCGGTGGTCGGGCTCGCGCGCACCCTCGCCTCCGAGCTCGGGCCGCGCGGCATCACCGTCAACGTGGTCTGCCCCGGCACCCTCGACACGGATCGAATCCGCCAGCTCGACCAGGCGCGCGCGGCTCGCGAAGGCCGCCCGGTCGAGACCATCGCCGATGAGCGCGCGCGCGCGATCCCGCTCCGCCGCATCGGCCGGCCCGAGGAGCTGGCAAAGCTGGTGCTGTTTCTCGTCTCGTCGCAGGCGAGCTACGTAAGCGGCGCGGTCATCCCCGTCGACGGCGGCGCGACCCGCTAGTCGACTCGGCGCGCGAGGCGGGCGAGAACCGCGCGCGAGAAGTGCTAACGTTGCCGGGTGGCGCATCTGTGTCGCTGCATTCCGCATCACCGCGGCCGCCCCGTCGACGTGGCCGCGCTCGCGGGCGCGCCGCCGACCGACCCGCGCGCGCCCTTCCCCTTCTTGATCGTCCCCGGCTACACGCCGCGGTTCGGTTGGTCGGGCGGGCTGCATCCCAAAAATGTCGAGCGGCTCGAGCGCGCGCTCGGCGGGCTCGCGGGCGGGCTGGCGCCGGCGGTGATCGTCTCGGGCGGCGCGGTCCATTCGCCGGAGAACGAGGCGGTGCTGATGCGCGAGTGGCTGCTCGCGCGCGGGGTCGAGCCCGAGCGGGTGGTGCTCGAGCCGTGCGCGCGCCACACCACCACCAACCTGCGCAACGCCGGCCGGCTCCTTCTTCAGCACGGCGCGCGCGAGGCGCTGGTGGTCACCTCCGACGCGCCCGACTGGCGGCTTCGTCCGCGCGGCTGGCGCTTCGCCGAGCAGTCGTACTATCTCGGCTTTCCCTGGCTGTCCTCGTTTCACCTGCGCTGCCTGGTCGAGCTCGGCTACACCGTCGGTGAGCTCGAGTGGGTCGCGCCCCACCACGTGCGGTTCCGGCCCTCGCCGGCGGTCTTTCGGACCACCTGGAAAGAGCGAAAAATGGGCGATCCGTAACCAGTCACGCAACTTTTCTTACAAAGATCCGATAATCTCTTGGGTGCAGGCGTCGGGGGGAGGGCTGGAACGTCGCAAGGCGGGTCCAGCCCACGCCTGCACTTTCTTTTTCTACCTCTTCGGCGAGGGATCGCGCGCGGCGCGGGTCACGCGGGGATTCTCCGCTCGAAGTCGATCCAGATGCGGCGGTCGTTGCGGCAGTCGTAGGTGCGGCAGGTGGCGGGGCGGTGGCCGTAGACGCTGCAGCGATGGGTCTCGGCCTCGGAGTGGGCGCAGTAGCCGTCCTCCTTCTTGCGGATCTGATACGGCTTGGCGTAGTCCCAATTGAAGACCTTGTCGTCGAGATCCTGCGCCGACAGGCAGACGGTGAATTTGCAGCAGCGCGCCTGACAGATCGGCAGCCGCCCGGCGCAGTCGATCTGCGGCAGATCTTCGAGCGCGTACTTGTCGACCGCCTCGCCGAATTGCACCGCCGGGCGGGTGTGGAGCCGCTCGACCGCGGTGTCGAGCGTCTGCTTCCGCCGCCTTTCGAAGCGCTCGGGCTCGAGCGCGCCCGAGGCGATCAAGGTTTCGACCAGCGCCTTCAAAGTGGCGCCGAGATCGGCCTGCACGAGTCGGGTCTCGATCAAGTTCCGCAGGAGGTTGCGCAGCCCATCCTCGACGTCATCGCGGCTCGCGGAGTCGTCCATCGGGCGGGGATTATGCCACGGGGCGGGCGATCGCCGCGCGATAGAGCTGAAGGTGGCGCGCGATCACCGCGTCCCAGGAGAAGCGCGCGGCCGAGGCGCGAGTGGCCGCCGACAGCTTTTCGCGCAGCGGCGCGTCGCGCACCAGCTCGGCGATGCGGGCGACCCACTCGTCGAAGTCGGCGGCGAGAAATCCTTCGCGGCCGTTTTCGACGATGTCGCCGATACCGCCGTGGTCCATCGCCACCACCGGCAGCCCGGCCGCGAGCGCCTCGAGGCTGGCGATGCTGAGCGCCTCTTTGGAGGTCGGCAGCGCGAACAGCGACGCGCGCCGGTAGAGGCGCTTGACCTCCTCGCGCGGGCGCCAGCCGAGGATCTCGATCTGATCGGTGACGCCGAGGCGCGCGGCCTCGCGCATCACCCGCTCGTGCTCGGGGCCGCCGCCGATGAGCTGGAAGATCGGCCGGGGCGCGCCGCCGAGCGCGGCGTTGACCCGAGGCACCGCGCGAACGACGTCGAGCGGCCGCTTCCGCTTGGTCAGGCGCATGGTGGCGACGATCCGCACCACGCCGTCGCGCTCGTTTTCGCCTACCGTGTCGTCCGAATGGTCCGAGTCAGAAGGGGCGCCGGTCCATTCGGTCGGGTCGACGCCGTTCGGCAGCACCTCGACGTCGGAGCGGCCGGTCACCTGCGAGAGCTCGCGCGCGACGTAGCCGGAGACCGCGCTGAGCAGGGTCGGCCACTCGCCCCAGTGATAGCGGCGGTGCGCGGCCGCGAGCGCCCACGCGCCCGCGCCCTTCAGCACCGAGTGTTCGGTGAGCAGGGTCGGGATGCCGCGCGC
>JANWLJ010000011.1 GCA_025450955.1 Polyangium sp. (in: bacteria)
AACGGGGAATTCCCCGTTCGAGCGGGGACTTCCCCGTTTTCGGACCCGGCCAGCCGTGGGTCTGGCGCGTGTACAGAAAAGCTTCGTCGTGCATGTCCTCGTGAAACACCGAGAGGGTGACGAAGTAGCGCAGCTCGTCGGAGATCGGGCCCGCGAGCGCGGCCAGCACCTGATCGCGAACGGTGGCGAGATAGGCGAGCGTCTCGGCGCGCGAGGGCAGCGGCAGCTCCCACCGGGTGTCGTGCGGGATCGCGCTCGAATCGTAGAGCGCGTCGCCGTTTTTTTCGAGCGGAGCGCGGCCGAGCGCGTGGCGCAGCACCCATTTTTCCTGGACCCAGCCGATGTGGCCCGACTCCCAGCCGAGCGGATTGACGATCGCGAGCCGCGGCCCGACGAGCTGCGCGTCGTCGAGATCGGCGATCAGCCCGAGGGTGCGCGCGCGCGCATCGGCCACCCATTGCCCGAGCTCCTGCACCGTCGCTGCCGGCATCCGGCCAGCCTACCACGCGAGCCCTTCTGTGGTAGGTTCCGCTGCGCACAGCGGACCGGAGCGTGACGATGTCGAGCGTGTTCGATTACGTGGTGGTGGGCGGCGGATCGGCCGGGTGCATCGTCGCCGGTGAGCTGGCGGCGGATCCGACGGTGCGGGTGCTCCTCCTCGAGTGCGGCGACGCGGCCGAGCGCAATCCGGAGACGCTGCGCGCCGACGGCTATAAGCAGGCCTTCATTAATGACCGGGTGATCTGGGAGCGGTTCAGCGAGCCGCAAGCGGGTTGCGCCGGCCATTCGCTGTTCATGGGCTCGGGGCGCGGGCTCGGCGGATCGGGCGCGGTCAACGCGATGGTCTACTCGCGGCCGAGCGTGTTCGATCTGTCGCGCTGGAAGGTGCCGGGCTTCAGCCCCGACGAGCTCAGGCCGACGTTCGAAGAATTGGAGAGACGGCTGCACATCTCGCAAAAGCCGAAGACCGAGTTCACCGAGGCGTGCGTCGAGGCGGCGTGCGCGACCGGCTTTCGCTTCAAAGAGGATCTGAACGACGGCGCGATCGCCGGCTGCCTCGGCTACAACTGGATGAACATCGAGGGCGGCGATCGACGCAGCTCGTACGTGAGCTTTCTTCGGCCGCGCGAGAAGCAGCCGAACCTGCGGGTGGTGACCGGCGCGCTGGTGCGGCGCGTGCTCGTCGAGGAGGGGCGCGCGAGCGGAGTCGAGTACGAAGTGGACGGCGAGGTGCGGGCGGCGCTCGCCGAGCGCGAGGTGATCTTGTGCGCGGGCGCGCTCGAGACGCCGAAGCTCTTGATGCTCTCCGGAATCGGGCCGGCCGCCGAGCTCGCCGCGCACGGAATTCCGCTCGCGGTCGATCTGCCGGGCGTCGGGCGCAACTTGATGGATCACCCGAACGTCTCGATCTTTTTTCTCGGCAAGCGACCCACCGACTGCGACTGGGCGCAGCTCTATGGCTTTCATCGCGCCAACCCCGACACCGCGCTGCCGCCCGGCGAGGCCGACACCTGCTACGTCTTCTACAGCGCGCGCTCCTCGTTCAAAGAGGGCGTGATTCGGATGGTGCCGACGATGGCGATGCCGCCTGCGCTCTATCGCTGGCGCGCGGGCGCGCTGCCGGGCGCGCTCAGAAAAATTCTCAAGCGGGTGTTTTCGCTCTCGCCGGTCGCGCGCTTCGTCGAGCGGATGTACGGGATCGTGGTGATCCTCGGCAAGCCGGAGAGCCGCGGTACGGTCAGGCTGCGCTCCTCCGATCCGCGCGATCAGGCGCGGCTCGATCCCGGCTACTTCGGAAATGAGCGCGATCTGGAAACGATGGTGAAGGGCGTCAAGCTGGCGCGCCGGATCGCCGCCGCCAAGGGGCTCGCCGAGTGGGGCAATCGCGAGCTCTTGCCGGGACGGCGCGCCGCGCGCGACGAGCAGCTCGCCGACTTCATCCGCAAGAACGTGATGACCACCTATCACTTCGCGGGCACCTGCCGGATGGGTCGGGCGGACGATCGCGAGGCGGTGGTCGACGAGCGGCTGCGGGTGCGCGGCCTCGACGGGCTCAGGGTCGCCGACGCGTCGGTGATCCCCGAGGTGCCGGTCTCGGCGATGAACGCGCCGAGCATGCTGAGCGGAATGCGCGCGGTCGAGCTCTTGCGCGCCGATCGCGCACCCGATCTTCGGCCGCGGCGCGAACGGAAGCGCAAGGACGAGGCGGTCGCCTGAGCGGCGCGGCGGAGATCGATCGCATCTGGATCGACGCGGCCGCCCGGCTCGGGATCCCGGTCGAGCGCGGCGGCGACGCCTACGTCCACTTCGACGGCGCGCGGCTGCACCTCGCCGCGGACGAGCACCTCGACGGGGACGACACCGTCGCGCAGCTGGTGTTTCACGAATTGTGTCACGCGCTGGTGCAGGGGTCGGCCGCGCGCCACACGCCCGACTGGGGGCTCGACAACACCACCACGCGCGACGCGGTCCGCGAGGCGGCGGCGGTGCGGCTGCAAGCGCACCTGGCCGGCGGGTTCGGCTTGCGCGGGGTGCTCTTTCCCACCACCGAGGTGCGCGCCTTTTTCGAAGCGCTGCCCGACGACGCGCTCGCGCCGGCCGGGGACGAATCCGCCCAGCTCGCCACCGTCGCAGCGCTGGAGGCGGCGCGGCCGCCGTTTCGTCCGGTGCTGCTCGCCGCGCTCGATGAGACCGCGCGCGCGCTCGGGATCGCGGCGCATCCGAAGAGCGGCTTCGCGCTCGGCGCGGAAACGTTTTCGTGCGGCGCGTGCGTGTGGCGATCGCCGGGCGGGCTGTGCCGGCAGGCGCCGCGTCGCGCGTTCGTGCGTGAGGATGATCGCGCCTGCTGCCGCTTCGAGCGCGCGCTCGACTGCCGCGCGTGCGGCGCCTGCTGCACCAGCGGGTTCGACGCGGTTCCCGTCGGTGCGCACGAAAGATTTTCGCGACGCCACCCGAGCTTGATCGTGGTGGAGGACGGCTTTCGCGGCATCGCCCGCGCAAAGGACCAGAGCGACGGGCGCTGCATCGCGCTCGCCGGCCCCGTCGGTGGGCCCTACGGCTGCACCCTTTACGAGGATCGCCCGCGCGCCTGTCGCGACCTTTTGACCGGCGGCCGCCACTGCTTGACCGCGCGCCGCCGGGTCGGTCTCTCGCTCGGCGCAGGCCCGCGCATCGAAGCTTGACGCGCCGGGCGAATTCCACAATGTAGTACGCGCGAGGTGCCATGGCGGTTGCGCGAAGGCTGGAAGCCGAGGTGTGGCGCGGGATCGTTTGGGGACTGTTCGCCGCCGGGCTGGTGATGGCCGGCATCTATTTCGGCTCGCGCCGGCTGCGCGACTTCGATCCGGCGCTGGTGCCCTACGCGGGCGCGACCGTGTTCTCCGCCTTCGGCCTCGGCTATCGCTACACCATGTGGCTGCGCCGTCCCCCGACGAGAAAATATTGGTATCGCGGTTGGCAGCTGTTCCTCTCGCCGTGGCGGCTGCCGAAAAATCTGGCGCGGCTCGTCCGCCTGGTTTGGGACAACCTGCTCGCTCAAAAGTTCATCGAGCGCCGCTCGGCGCGCCGGTGGGCGGCGCACTTTTTCATTTTCTGGGGCTGCGTGCTGGCGGCGCTGGTGACCTTCCCGCTCTCGTTCGGCTGGATTCGCTTCGAGACCGATCGCACCTCGGAGAAGCTCTATCGCGCCTACGTCTTCGGCATTCACGTCTTCACCTTTCCCTGGCAGAGCGCGATGGCGCCGCTGGTCTTCAACATCCTCGACATCTCGGCGGTGCTGGTGATCGTCGGGCTCTCGTTCGCGCTGTGGAGGCGCGCGCGCGATCGCGGCGCGCTGGCGCTGCAGCAGTTCGCCGACGATTTCTTGCCGCTCATCTTATTGTTCGCGGTCTCGGCGACCGGCCTCTTGCTCACCGCCTCGACCCATTTCATGCACGGCTTTCATTACGTGTTCCTCTCGGAGTTCCACGCGGTGACGGTGATCTTCACCCTGCTCTATCTGCCGTTTGGAAAGTTCTTCCACATCTTTCAGCGGCCGGCGCAGCTCTCGCTCGAGTTCTACCGGGAGGCGGGCGCGGCCGGGCCGCAGGCGGTGTGCGCGCGCTGTCAGGAGCCGTTCGCCTCGCAACTGCACATCGGCGATCTCAAAGAGGTCGAGGCGCAGCTCGGGATCCGCTTCGCCACCGAGAAGCTTCATTATCAAGACGTGTGTCCGCGCTGCCGTCGGAAAAACCTCGGGCTGGTGCAGGACGGCCTGTGGCGAGAGGCCGGCCAGGGCAGAAGAGAGGTCGAGAAATAGATGGCGAAGCTGCCGGCACCGATTGAAACGCTGGTCGAGCGCTACGGTCCGCACCGTCACTACGTGCCGGAGGGCGGCTGGCAGCCGATCGGCGAGCCCGATCGGTTGGTCAAGACCCACTGCTGCTTCTGCGGCCAGCAGTGCGGGATTCAGCTCAAGGTGAAAGAGAATCGGGTGGTCGGGTTCGAGCCGTGGGAGGACTTTCCGTTCAACCAGGGCAAGCTCTGTCCCAAGGGCGTCAAGCGCTACCTGCAAGACGGGCATGAAGATCGGCTGCGCTCCCCGCTCGAGCGCACCGACGGGGGATTTCGCGAGATCGGTTGGGACGCGGCGCTCGATCGCACCGCGCGCGAGATCAAACGGATTCACGCCGAGCACGGAAACGACGCGTTCGCGATCTTGACCGGCGCGTCGATCACCAACGAGCGCGCGTATCTGATGGGCAAGTTTGCGCGGGTGGCGGTGCGCACCGCCAACATCGATTACAACGGGCGCCTGTGCATGGTCTCGGCGGGCGCGGCGTCGAAGAAGATCTTCGGCATCGATCGCGCCGCCAATCCGTGGAGCGATATTCCCAAAGCGGAGGTGATCCTGATCGCCGGCGCCAACATCGCCGAGTGCGCGCCGATCACCACCGACTATCTATGGAGAGCGCGCGAAAACGGCGCCAAGATCATCGTGCTCGATCCGCGGCTGACGCCGATCGCGCGCACCGTCGATCTGTTCATCCCGGTTCGCTCGGGCGGCGACATCGGCATCTTCAACGGGATGCTGCACGTGATGATCGAGCGCGGGTGGATCAACCGCGAGTTTTTGGCCGCGCACACCACCGGCTGGGAAGAGGTCGAGCGCACCGTTGCCAAATACACCCCCGAGTACGCGGCGAAGATCGCCGGCGTGCCGGCGTCGATGATCGTGCGCGCCGCCGAGCTGTGGGGGCCGGCCAAGTCGAGCTTCCTGCTTCACTCGCGCGGGATCGAGCACCACACCAAAGGCGTCGACAACTGCATGGCGGCGATCAACCTGGTGGTGGCGACCGGGCGGATCGGCCGCGAGGGCTGCGGCTACGCGATGATCACCGGCCAGGGAAACGGCCAGGGCGCGCGCGAGCAGGGACAGAAGGCCGAGCAGCTCCCCGGGATGCGCGACATCGACAATCCCGAGCACCGCAAATACATCGCCGGGGTGTGGGGCGTCGAGGAAGAGACGATTCCGCACAAGGGGCTGACCGCGGTGCCGCTCGTCGAGGCGATCCACGAGGGCAAGATCAAGGGCCTCTTGCTCCTCTGTTTCAATCCGATGGTGTCGCTCCCGAACCAGACCTATATCCGCGAGGCGCTCGAGAAGCTCGAGTACTTCGTGGTGCTCGACTTCTTCATGTCGGAGACCGCGCGCCACGCCGACGTGATCCTGCCGACCGCGCTCATGGAAGAGGACGCGGGCACCACCACCAACACCGAAGGGCGGGTGATCCTGCACCAGAAGGCGGTCGAGCCGCCGCCCGGTACGCGCGAGGATTGGCGGGTCGCCTGCGATCTCGCCGAGCGGCTCGGGGTTGGCGACAAGTTTCGCTTCGGCTCGTCCAAAGAAATTTTCGACGAGCTGCGGGTCGCCTCGAAGGGCGGGATCGCCGATTACTACGGGATCACCTGGGAGCGGATCGAAAAGGAGAAGGGCGTGTTCTGGCCCTGCCCGGCGCTCGATCATCCGGGCACGCCGCGTCTGTACGAGGGCGCAAAGTTCGGTCACCCCGACGGAAAAGCGCACCTGAAAGGGATCGAGTGGCGGCCGGCCACCGAGGAGCCCGACGAGGAATTTCCGATCATTCTCACCACTGGGCGGGTGGTGGCGCAGTATCTGTCGGGCACGCAGACCCGGCGCATCGGCGCGCTCGACGATCAAGCGCCGCAGCCTTCGTGCGAGATGCACCCGCGGCTGGCGGCGAAGCTCGGGGTGGTCGATCGCGACTTCGTCAAGGTGGAGAGCCGGCGCGGCGCGATCGTGGTGCGCGCGCTGGTGGTCAAGACCATTCGCCCCGACACGGTGTTCGTGCCCTATCACTGGCCGACCGATCGCGCCGCCAATCGACTGACGGTGCGCGCGATCGATCCGATCTCGAACATCCCCGAATTCAAGATTTGCGCGGTGCGGGTGAAGAAGGTCGAAAAGCCCGACGACGACACCTGGGCGCTGCCGCCCGAGGCCGGAGGGCTGAGGTGAGTCAGGAGCTGGCGTTCTTCATCGACTACTCGCGCTGCATCGGCTGCCAGGCGTGCGTGCAGGCGTGCGAAGAGTGCGACACCCATCGCGGCGCTTCGATGATCCATCTCGAGACCATCGATCGTCCGGGCTCGGTGCAGACCACCCCGCAGGTGTGCATGCACTGCGAAAATCCGATCTGCGCGCGGGTCTGTCCCGCCGACGCGATCAAGCAGACGCCCGAAGGGGTGACCCAGAGCTCGCTCAAGCCGCGCTGCATCGGCTGCTCGAACTGCGTGCTCGCCTGCCCGTTCGGCGTTCCGAAGTACAAGGCCGAGATCGATCAGATGATGAAGTGCGACTACTGCCTCGATCGCACCTCGACGGGCAAGCGGCCGATGTGCGCGACCGTCTGTCCGTCGCAGGCGCTGGCGTTCGTCACGCTCGAGCACATCGAGAAGACCCGGCGCGGGCGGGCGGTCAACGAGTGGGTGTTCGGCGACGAGGTGGTGCGCACCAAGGTCTACGTGGTGGTGCCGCCCGAGGTCGACACGGTGCGGGCCGATTTGGTGCAGCTCGGAAAAAAGCGCGCGCCCGAGATTGACCGCGACGACGTGGCGGCGATCCTCGAGGGAGGTTGAGATGGCCGATGATCCCGACAGCAACGAACAGGCGCCGCGCTGGCGTCGCGACTTTCCGATTGGGTGGGAGAGCGATCACTACGTCTCGCGCCGCGAGCTCGCCAAGTTTCTCACCCTCGGCTCGGCGCTGCTGGTCGGCGCCAGCTTCGCGATCGCGCTGGTGGGAAAGCTCCGGCGCGCGGTGCCGGCCTCGGCCGCCCGCATCCCCGGCGGCGCCGCGCTCGGGATCGGCGAGTCGCTGCTGTTCCGCTATCCCACCGACGAAGATCCCTGCATCCTCGTGCGCGATCACGAAGGACAGCTCAACGCCTACTCGCAGGTGTGCACGCACCTGTCGTGCGCGGTGGTCTATCGGCCGGGTGAAGAGACGCTCTTCTGTCCCTGCCATCACGGCTACTTTTCCTGCGGCGAAGGGCTGCCGACCGCCGGCCCACCGACGAGGCGGCTGCCGCGCATCCAGCTCGAAGAGCGCGCAGGCGAGCTGTTCGCCGTCGGGGTGAAGGTCTAGATGGAGACCAGGCGGCAGGGACTTTCGCTGATGACCGCGCTGTGCCTGCTCATCGGCACCTTGCTGGTCATTCAGCTCTGGCTGGTGGCGGCGTCGCTCGATGCGCTCTATGCCGGCGACGTCGGGGTGCTGGTGCCGGCGGCGCTGGTCTCGCTCGGGATGTTCGCGGTCAACGGCTTTCTCTTGTGGTACGGCGCCGACTTCGATCGCCGGCTCAAGCGCGTACGCCGGCGCTGACCGTGAGCCGTTGCCGTTGAACGATCAGAAAAAAAAGCGCCCCCACGCGCTGTCGCTGCTCGAGCCCGAGGTCACCCGCGGCCTGGTCGAGCGGCTGAGGATGGTGGGGCTGCTCAAGCGCTTTCCCGAGCGGCCGGTGTGGGCCGCGTTCATGTTCATAAACGGCTTCATCACCATCGCGATCCTGGCGGCGGTGGCGATGATCTCGAACACGCCGTTCATCTTTCCGTCGCTGGGGCCGACCGCATTTTTGTTTTTCTTCACCCCGAGCTCGCCGACCGCTTCGCCGCGCCACACCCTCTGCGGCCACGCGATCGGGATCTTGTGCGGCTACGGCGCGCTGTGGGCGACCGGGCTTGCGCATGCGCCGCCGGCGATGGTGACCGGCGTCGACGGCCGGCGCCTCCTGGCCGCCGCGCTCTCGCTCGCCGCCACCGGCGCGCTGATGATCCTCCTCAAAGCCGCCCATCCGCCGGCCGGCGCCACCACCCTCATCATCTCGCTCGGGATCGTGACCCGCCCGTTTCACCTTCTGATCATCGAAGTCGCGGTCGCGCTCCTGGCGCTTCAGGCGATCGGGATCAACCGGCTGGCGGGGATCGACTATCCGCTCTGGGCGCGACGAACGCCGCGCGCGGAACGCTCCGCCTGATCAAGCGAGCTGAATCGCGGTGCCGTCGGTGCCAACGCCGCGGAACAGGTTGGCCGAAAACGTGTTGCCGCCGATGTGAAACACCCCGGCGTCGTCGAAAACGTTCACCCCGAGCGGCCTCAGGTCGACCCGCAAGCGCACGGGATCGGTGTCGGTCTCGGTCGCGAGGTCGAGC
>JANWLJ010000012.1 GCA_025450955.1 Polyangium sp. (in: bacteria)
CGCTCACCGACAAGGGGCGCGCGCAGGCGGAGGCGTCGGCGCGAGCGCTCGCCCGGGCCGGCGGGCGCACCGCGATCGTCGCGCGCGACCTCGTGCGCGCGGTGCAGACCGCCGAGCCGATCGCGCGCGCCACCGGGATCGAGCTGCAGCGGACTGCCGCGCTGCGCGAGCGATCGGTCGGGGTGTTCACCGGGCTCACCTTCGCCGAGGCGGAGACGCGCTTTCCCGAGCACTACGCGGCGATGATGGCGCGCGCGGAAAATGCCTGCCCGCCCGAGGGCGAGACCGCGACCGAGTGCTCGCACCGCGCGATCACGCTCGTCGAGGACACCATCGCCGGGCTCGAGAGCGGACGCGCGCTGTTCGTCTCGCACGCGTTCGCGATCAACCTTCTGCTCTTGCACCTGTGCGGGATGGCGCACGCCACCCACGGCCGGCGGGTCTTTTTCCGCACCGACAACTGCGGGCTGCACCGGCTGCGCCGCAGCGAAGACGGGCTGTGGACGATCCACGCGCTCAACGATCGCGCGCACCTCGTCGCGATCTGAAAAACTATTCCGATTTGTCGAGGCTGCGCTGAATCAGCCAGTCGTGCAGCGTCTGCGAAAACGCGGCGGCGGCGAGCAGGCCCGCGCCGGCGATCAGGGTGGCGATGAGCAGTCCGCCCGGCCCGTGGAGGATCTTGCCGAAGAACATGCCGATCATGATCGAGACCACCATGCCGGCCAAAAAGAAGACGCACTGCGCGGCGAGCGCACCGAGCTCGCTCCACCACCCCGACGACGCGGGCACCGGCGACGACTGGGGCGCCGAGCTCATAACGTCTTGTCCAGGTTGATCACCACTTTGTCGTCGGGCGGCGTGAGCGGCGCCGAGCTGCCGACGATGTCGCCCGGGTTCTTGGTCATCGCGTCGCCATCTTTGTCGACGCGCACGCTCACCGTGACTTTGCCGGCGAGCTGCGTCCCCGCCATCATCGCGTCGCGCGAGTCGAGCGAGAAGGCGAGCGGCCAGGTCGACGCGGTCAGGCGCCGCACCGCGAGCGGCGGGCCGGGCTGATCGGCCGAGCGGGCGATGATGTAGATGACGTCGCCGGCGTTCACCTTGTTCTTGAGCTTGGACGAGAGGCGAATCTCGCCCTTGAGCACCGTCTTCGGATCGAAGTTGATGTTGCCGGGGGTCGCGCCTTCGATGCGGCCGTCGTCTTCGATCTTCGGATGGCCGGCGGGCAGCGCGGCGTTGGGATCGACCGGATCGTGCAGCGAGTGGACCGCGTTCGCCGGCGCCTTGGCGGTGTCGGCGACGAGGGGCGGCATGCCGCTCGGCGGCTGAGTGGCCGGCGCGCTTTTCTTGTCACAACCGAAACCAGCGAACGCGGAGAGCGCCAACAGCGCGGCGCCGAACCAGGGCAGGACTCGACGGGAAGCGAGCATGCGGGTACCTTAGCACCCGTGTCCGGCAGCGTCCACGAAGCCACCGTCATCGGCATCAACTCGCTCGCGCGCGAAGTGGTCGAGTGGGTGCTGCGCACCGATCCGCCCGAGCCGCTCCGCTTTCGGCCGGGCCAGTTCATCTCGCTCCGCATCGGCGAAGACGCCGACGGCGCGGCGATTCTGCGCAGCTATTCGATCGCGTCGTCGCCGGGACAGCCCGAGCTGTCGCTGATCTTGAAGCTGGTCGACGGCGGCGCCGCGTCGAGCTGGTTTCGCAAGCTCGCGCTCGGCGATCGGGTGCGCTTCACCGGCCCGATGGGTTTTTTCGGTCTCGATCTCGAGCATGCAGGAGACGTGGTGCTCGGCGCGACCGGAGTCGGGATCACGCCGGTGCTGCCGATGATCGACGAGCTGCTCGCGCGCCCGAACGAGCACGGCCGGGTGCGGCTCTACTGGGGCAACCGCTCGCCCGAGGATCTGTTCTGGCAAGAGGAGCTGGCCGCGCGCGTTCGGGCTCACCAGCGGCTCGAGGTGCGCACCTACGTCACCGCCGAGGCACCGGGGTGGTCGGGCTTGCGCGGACGGATCACGCCCGCGGTGCTGGCCGATCTCGGCGAGCTTTCGCGCCCGGTCTTCTACCTCGTCGGCAACGGCGCGATGATCCGCGAGCTCAAGGGCGAGCTGGTCTCCCGCGGCGTCGATCGCAAACGACAGATCCGCAACGAAGCGTTCTTCGAATAGCGAACATGGCCGCCCCGTCCGGGTCCGAACCAGCTTGGCGCTCCGACTCGTTCCGGGCGCTCTCGCTCGGCACGCTGGCGACGCTGCTTTATCTGTGCACCGCGCCGGCGGTGGTGAACCCCGACGGGCTCGGCTACCTCAAGCTCCTGCCGCACAACTTCGCGGCCGGGCACCTGCTCTACATGCCGCTGCTTCGCGCGGCGACCCATCTGGTCGGCGACGGCCTGCGCGCCGGCCGACTGGTCAACGCGCTCCTCGGCGGCACCGGCGTGGTGCTGATGTACGGCATCGTTCGCCGCACGCTCGCCGCGCTGCCGCTCGGCCGTCCCTACGCAGCTTCCGACGTACGCTTCGCCGCGACCTTCGCCGCCGCCGGGCTCGCGGTCTCCTACGGCTACTGGGTGCAGGGCTCGGACGTCGAGGCCTACGCGACCGCGATGGTGGCGCTGCTCTGCACGGTGCGGCTGCTGCTCGCCTATCGCGCGCAGCCGACGTTGCTGCGCGCGCTCGCGGTCGGGCTGTTTCTCGGCCTCTCGGTCTTGTGCCACCTCACCCACGTGCTCCTCACTCCGCTCGTCTTTGCGTTCATCTACGCGCACGCGCCGACTCGCAAGCGAGGCGTCGGCCACGCCGCGATCGCGGTCGGGCTCGGCGGCGTGCTGGCGATCGATCTCTACGCCTACGCCGCGTTCGCGGTGCGGCTCGCCGACTGGCGCGGCGCGCTCGCCTGGATCGGCACCGCCGCGCACGGCTTCTATTATGGCGGCGGCGCCTATCGGCTCGCCGACGCGATCTACGGCCTCGCCAAGTCGATCGTCTGGTCGCCCTATCTCTACGAAGCCGACGCGCAGAAGCTCGTCGGGCAGCTCCTCCTCGGGCTGGTGCCGCTCCTCGGATTCGCCGCGCTCCTGTGGTCGCGGCGCCGCGCGCTGCCGCCTCTGCCCTGGCGGCTCGGCCTGACCTGGATCGCGCCCTATACGGTGCTCGGAATTTTTTTCTTCGGCTCCGACTCGGAGCGCTGGCTGTTCGTGATGCCGGCCTTGTGGCTGGCGGCGGCGGCGCTGGTCGCGCTCCGTCCCGATCGGCTGCGGGTGGCAGTTGTGGCGCTCGCCTGGATTGGCCTGTTCAACTTCACCACCGGGATCTGGCCGGCGCACCGGGACGACTGGCCGAAGAAGCAGGCGATCGCGGCGGGCGCGCAGCTCCACGACGGCGACCTGGTGATCTTCCCCGGCCACTCGTGGGACGAGTACGTGAGCTTCTACGCCAAGGCCAAGGTCGAGCCGTTTCCGATCGTCTACTACGCCGCGCGCGACGGGGCCCGTGCCGGCTGGGAGCGGCTCGCCCGCGACGCCGCCCGGGTGCGCGCGCACGGCGGCCACCTCTATGCGATCCGGATCTTCGACGACGATCCCGATCCGCGCGGCTGGGCCGAGCTGGCCGCGCTCGGCCTCGATCGGCAGAAGGTGCGCGATTACTTCACCGCGCGCTTCACCGTGACGCCGGTCGCCGATCGCGACGCGTACGCGCGCGAATCGGTGGTCCGCCTCGATTGGCGGCGATCGCCGTGATACACCTTTTTTCATGGACGCCGTCGCGTACACGATCGATCTGGCCGATAGTTCCGCCCGCCACGCGCACCTCTATTCGGTAGAGGCGCGCTTCTCGGCCGGCGGCGATTTCGTCGATCTGCAGCTGCCGGTGTGGACCCCCGGCTCTTATCTGATCCGCGAATATCCGCGTCACGTGCAGGAGCTCTCGTGCACGGACGGAGACGGCCGCCCGCTCGCGGTCACCAAGGTGGACAAGGCGACCTGGCGCGTCGATGCCCGCGCGGTCGATCGGATCGTCGCCCGCTACCGCGTCTACGCCTGGGATCTCACCGTGCGCGCCGCGCACCTCGACGACACCCACGGTTTTTTCAACGGCGCCTGCGTGTTCCTCTATCACGAAGGGCTGCGCGCGCGCGCCGCGCAGGTCAAGGTGGTGGCGCCGCCCGGCTGGCAGGCGACCGTCGCCCTGCCCCACGTCGATCCCGCCGATCCGTTCACCTTCGTAGCCCAGAGCTACGACGAGCTGGTCGACTCGCCGTTCTTCGTCGGCACCCACGAGCTCCTCGAGTTCACCGCGCAGAGCCGGCCGCACCGGCTCGCGATCTGGGGCAAGGTGGAGACGCCGCGCCAGACGCTCACCTCCGACATCACCCGGATCATCGACGCGGCCCACGCGGTGTTCGGCGGCGAGCTCCCCTACTCCGACTACACCTTCTTGCTGCTGGTCGCGCCGAACGGCTACGGCGGGCTCGAGCACGCGCGCTCGGCGACCCTGCTCACCTCGCCGTTCACTTTTCACCCGCGCAAGAAGTACGAAGAGTTTCTCGAGCTGGTCTCGCACGAGTTCTTTCACCTGTGGAACGTCAAGCGCATCCATCCGCAGGCGCTCGGGCCGTTCGACTATCAGAAGGAGGCGTACACCCGCTCGCTGTGGGTGATGGAGGGCGTGACCAGCTACTACGATCGCCATCTTTTGGTGCGCGCCGGGCTGCAGCCGCCTGAGCGCTATCTCGAAAAGCTCGGCGAGGAGCTGACCAAGATCGCCGCGCAGCCGGGCCGCTTTCGCCAGAGCCTGGAGGAGTCGAGCTTCGACGCCTGGATCAAGCTCTATCGCCCCGACGAGAACTCGCCCAACTCGACCATCTCCTACTATTTGAAGGGCGCGGTGGTGGCGCTCTTGTGCGATCTCGAGATCCGATCGCGCACCCGCGGCGAGCGCTCGCTCGACGACGTGATGCGCCTTTTATGGAAGCGGCACGGCGCGCCCGGGATCGGCTTTCACGACGCCGACGCGCAAAAGCTGTTCGAGGAGGGCTCGGGGCTCGAGCTCGGCGCCTTCTTCGATCGCTTCGTGCGCGGGCGCGACGAGCTCGACGCGCAGCCGCTCTTGCGCACGGTCGGGCTCACCGTTCGCCCGAGCGACGAGGACGAAGAGGTGCGCGGCGCCTGGCTCGGCTGCAACTTGAAAGATCACGGCGGCGCGGTGCTGGTCCAGAGCGCGCTCGACGGTGGACCGGCGGTCGCCGCGGGGCTCTACGCCCATGACGAGATCGTCGCGCTCGATCATTTCCGCGTCGATCTCGCCGGTCTCAAAGAGCGGCTCGCCGCGCGCAAGCCCGGCGACACCGTCCGCTTGACCCTGTTCCGCCGCGATGAGCTGCGCACCGTCGAGGTGATCCTGGCGGAGAAGCCGCCCGAGAAGCTCGAGGTGGCGCCGGTCTCCGATCCTACCGAAGCCGAGAAGGCCGCCTACCAGGCCTGGCTCGGCCAGCCGTTTCCCGCCGCGGAATAATCACGAAATCGATTAGGGAGCGTTATTCGAGCAGCAGCGAAAGCCGATATCGCTGTTGGCGAAGGTGGGCTGCGCGATCACGAAGTC
>JANWLJ010000013.1 GCA_025450955.1 Polyangium sp. (in: bacteria)
CGGGATCGCCGGCAACACCATCTGCCCGCTCGGCGACGCCGCCGCCTGGCCGATGCTCGGCTTTCTCACCAAGTTCCGCGCCGACTTCGAGGCGCGCATCAAGCCCGGGCAGAAGCCGGCCGAAGGCGAGGAGTCGCATCGCGCCTCCGGCCTCGTCCAGCTCGGCCGCGGAGGAGCGCACTAGTGCTGCTGCTGCAACCGGCGGTGCAGGCGCGGCTCGTCGACGTGAGCGAGCTGTCGACCTTCAGTGGCGCGCGGATCGCGTTTTGGATCATCGCCGCGATCGTCCTTCTCGGCGCGCTCGCCACCATCACCCGAAAAAATCCGATCGCGGCGGTGATGTCGCTGGTGGCCACCTTCTTCGGGCTCGCCGCCACCTACGCGCTGCTCTCGGCGCACTTCCTCGCCGCGCTGCAGGTGCTGGTCTACGCCGGCGCGATCATGGTGCTGTTCATCTTCGTGGTGATGGTGCTCAACCGCGACGAGGTGGAGCCGATCGCGGTGCGCGGCGCGTTCACCAAAGCGGTCGGAGTGGCCGCGGTCGGCTATCTGGTGGTCAAGCTCGGCTATCAACTCTCGACCGTGCTGGCGCCGATGCCGGGCCCGCCGCCGCCCGAGTTCGGCACCGTCGCCCAGGTCGGCAACATCCTCTTTACCGACTACCTGTTCGCCTTCGAGATGGTGTCGGTGCTGCTGCTCATCGCGGTGATCGCCGCGGTGGTGGTCGCGCGCGCTCACAAGCGCGAGGAGTCGCCGGAGGAGCCGCAAACATGATGATCCCCATCCAGGATTTTCTCCTCCTCGGCGCGCTCCGGTTCGGCCTCGGGGTGATCGGCGTGATCCTGCGGCGCAACGTGCTCATCGTCCTCATGTCGATCGAGCTGATGCTCAACGCCGCCAACCTCACCCTGGTCGCCTTCGGGCGCGCCCGTCACGATCCGCACGCGCACGCCTTCGCCTTTTTGGTGATGGCGGTCGCGGCCGCCGAGGCCGCGGTCGGGCTCGCGATCGTGGTCGGCATCTTCCGCAACCGGCGCAGCGTCAACCTCGACGAGCTGACGCTGATGAAGCATTGAGACGAGCCACGGGACAATCATGACCGCCGCCTTCCCACTGCACCTCATTCCGCTTCTGCCGCTGGCCGGCGCCGCCTTCGCGCTCCTCGTCGGCAAGCGCGCAGGCAAGGACGCGGTCACCCTGGTGTGCCTCGGCGTGGTGGCCGCCGCCGCGCTGATGGCGTTCTACGCGGTCTATCTGCTGCACGGCCAATTGCCGCCGGGCGGCTCGCTCACCGACGCGTTTTTCGACGCGCCGTGGATGAAGGCGGGCGATCTCGAGGTCCATCCCGGCCTGATGCTCGACCGCCTCTCGGCGGTGATGGTGATGGTGGTGACGGGGATCGGATTTTTGATCCACCTCTACTCCACCGCCTATATGGAGCACGACGAGGGCTACACCCGCTTCTTCGGCTACCTCAACCTGTTCATGGCGGCGATGCTGATCCTCGTCCTCGGGGATTCGCTCTTGGTCACCTTCGTCGGGTGGGAGGGCGTCGGGCTCTGCTCGTACCTGCTCATCGGCTTCTGGTTCGATAAAGACGCCAACGCCTACGCCGGCCGCAAGGCGTTCGTGGTCAACCGCATCGGCGACTTCGCCTTTTTGTTGGCGATGTTTCTCACCTTCTCGATCACCAGCACGCTCAAGTATTCGGACATGGGCGGGGTGGTCGAGGCGCTCCACGCGCCGCTCTGGTTCGGGCTGCCGGGCGCCTACTTCGTCGGCATCTTGATCCTCATCGGCTGCACCGGAAAGTCGGCGCAGATCCCGCTCTACATCTGGCTGCCCGACGCGATGGCCGGCCCGACGCCGGTCTCCGCGCTCATCCACGCCGCCACCATGGTGACCGCCGGCGTGTACATGGTTGCGCGCATGCACGTGGTGTTCGAGGTCGCGCCCGCGACGCTCGCCGCGGTGGCCGGAATCGGCGCCGCCACCGCGCTGTTCGCCGCCACCATCGCGATCGCCCAGCGCGATCTGAAAAAGGTGCTGGCCTACTCGACCATCAGCCAGCTCGGCTTCATGTTCGTCGCGGTCGGCTCGCACCTGCACGGCACCTCGAACTACGAGGCCGGCATCTTCCACCTCGTCACCCACGCCTTCTTCAAGGCCGGTCTGTTCCTCGGCGCCGGCTCGGTCTTGCACGCGCTCGCCAACGAAGGCGACATCACCCGGATGGGCGGGCTGAAGAAATATCTGCCGCACACCCGCTGGACCTTCCTCATCTACTGTTTGGCGATCTCCGGCATCTTCCCGTTCGCCGGCTTCTGGTCCAAAGACGCGATCCTCGCCGGCGCGCACGCCGCGTTGTGGCCGACCAGCCCGAATCCGGGCGGGGCCGAGATCTGGTTCGCCGCGCACACCGGCCAGATCCTTTATTGGACCCTGCTCGCGGCGGCGGCCTGCACCGCCTTCTACATGTTCCGTCTCTATTTCCTCGTCTTCGAAGGCGAGTACCGCGGCACCGAGGAGAAGAAGCACCACCTGCACGAGAGCCCGCCGGCGATGACCGTGGTGCTGTGGCTGCTCGCGCTCGGCTCGATCGGCATTGGCCTGCTCGGCATTCCCGACGAGTTCGGCTCGCGGCTCGACCGCTTCGGCGACTTTCTCTCGCCGGTGCTCCAGGCGCAGGCGCGGGTCGAGACCCGCTCGGACTTCCTCATCGGCGCAGCGATCGCGCTCTCGGTCTCGAGCGCGGCGATCCTCCTCGCCTGGGTGCTCTACGGCAACGGCTTCTCGCCGCGGGTCAAGCGGTTCGTCGCCGCCGTGCCGCGCCTCTACAAGACGGTGCTCAACAAGTATTACATCGACGAGATCTACGACGTCCTGGTGGTGCGGCCGGTGCGCTGGACCGCGATCATCTTCTGGCGCGCGGTGGACAGCGTGCTCATCGACGGCACCATCAATCTGGTCGCGCTCATCGTCGGCGGGATCGGCAAGCTGGTCAGGTATCTGCAAAACGGTGACGTGCAGCGCTATCTGGTCGGCATCCTCGTCGGCGCCGCGATCATCTTCTGGGGCGCGACCAACTGGACCGCGCGCCAGGGCGCCAAGTTCATCGTCACGCAGCACGGTCACGAGGTGATCGTCACCGCCGCTCCCGAAGACGATCTCGCCTTCCGCCGCCTGCGCTTCCGCGTCGAGTGGGAAGGCGGCACGTACACTCCGGAGCAGACCGCCACCATCTTCACCCATCACTACGACAAGGCCGGCAAGCACAAGATCACCGTCGAGGCCTTCGATCCACGCTGGGGCACGCACGCGACCGTCTCGCAGAAGCTGGTGATCAAGTGATCCTCACCCTCATCACCTTCCTGCCGCTCTGTGGCGCGCTTTTGTGCATGCTGCTTCCGCGCGAAGAGGAGGGGCTGCTCCGCGGCACCGCGTTCGTCACCGCGCTCGCCACCTTCGTCGCGTCGCTGTTTTTGCTCTCGGGCTTCAACCCGCACGGCTGGAGCTTCGTGGTCGACGTGCCGTGGGTCGCCGCGCTCGGCATCCACTACCACCTGGGCGTCGACGGCATCTCGCTGTGGCTGGTGCTGCTCACCACCTTCCTGGTCCCGATCGTCCTTCTCGGCTCGTGGCACTCGATCAACAAGAAGGTCCGCGAGTTCATGGTGACCGTCCTCATCCTCGAGACCGGGATGATCGGCACCTTCCTCGCGCTCGACCTCTTCATGTTCTACGTGTTCTGGGAAGTGATGCTCATCCCGATGTACTTCATCATCGGGATCTGGGGCGGCGATCGGCGCCTGTACGCCTCGATCAAGTTCGTGCTCTTCACCATGGTCGGCTCGCTGCTGATGGTGGTGGCGATCATCTATCTCTACGTTCGCCACCACGAGCTCGCCCACACCTGGAGCTTCGACTATCAGGAGCTGTCGCGGCTGGTGCTCTCGCCGCACGAGCAGCTCTTCTGCTTCGGCGCCTTCGCGCTCGCCTTCTGCATCAAGATTCCGCTCTTTCCGCTGCACACCTGGCTGCCCGACGCGCACACCGAAGCGCCGACCGGCGGCTCGGTGCTGCTCGCTTCGGTGATGCTCAAGTTCGGCACCTACGGCCTGCTCCGCTTCGCGATCCCCTACTTCCCCGACGCGATGGCCGAGCTGGCGCCGCTGCTCTCGGTGCTGGCGGTGATCGGCATCATCTACGGCTCGCTGGTCGCCTTCGCTCAGAAGGACATGAAGAAGATGATCGCCTACTCGTCGGTGGCGCATCTCGGCTTCGTGGTGCTCGGCCTGATGATGTGGAACGTCAAGGCGATCGACGGCGCGATCTACGTGATGCTCGCCCACGGCATCTCCACCGGCGGCCTGTTCCTCTGCATCGGCGTGCTCTACGAGCGGCGCCACACCCGCCGCATCGACGAGTACGGCGGGATCGCGGCGGTGATGCCGCGCTTCGCCGGGGTGTTCTTGATCATCACCCTGGCCTCGATCGGCCTTCCGGCGCTGTGCGGCTTCGTGGGTGAGTTCCTGGTCTTGACCGGCACCTTCGGCGCCTACGCCACCTGGGCCGGGCTGCCGCACTTCTTCGCCCACCCGAAGGTGCTGGCGCTGTTCGCCACCTCGGGGGTGATCCTCTCGGCGGTCTACATGCTGTTCCTCTATCAGCGCCTGATGTACGGCCCGATCACCCACGCGCGCAACCGCGAGCTGCCCGATCTGTCGCGCCGCGAGGTGATGGTGTTCGTGCCGATCGTGATCATGGCCTTCTGGCTCGGCGTCTATCCGTCGACGTTCCTGCGCACCATCGATCCGGCGGTCGATCGCACGGTGGCCGCGTTCAAGATCAAGTACCAGGCCGGCGTGCAGGCGACCGACCTGCCGAAGATGCTGCCCGAAATCGCCGCGAGCCCGGCGAGCCCCGAGGGCGAGGAGAAGCGATGAGCTTCGATCCCGCTCAGCTCGCCCAGATCGCGCCGCTTCTGGTGGTGCTCGCAGGCGGCGTGTTCCTGCTCATGCTCGAGGCGTTCTCCGGCAGCCGCAACCGCAGCTACCTGATGCCGCTCACGGTGATCATCTGCGCGATCGCCATCGGCCTCGAGCTCGCCTCCTGGAGCGACGCGGCGCACGGCTCGCGGGTGATCTTCGACGGGATGCTCACCGCCGATCGGCTGAGCATCTTCATGGACTGCGTGTTCCTCACCGCCGCCGCGCTGTCGGCGATGCTCTCGGCCGGCTTCATGCGCGAGCACCGCTTCGAGCACGGCGAGCTCTACCCGCTCATCCTGTTCGCCACCGGCGGCATGATGATGCTCGGCGCCGCGACCAGCCTGGTCACCATCTTCCTCGGCATCGAGACCATGTCGATCGCGGTCTACGTCCTCACCGGCTCCTGGCGCCGCGCGCCCAAGTCGTCCGAGGCGGCGATGAAGTACTACCTGAACGGCGCGTTCTCGACGGCGATCCTGCTCTACGGAATCGCGCTCGTCTACGGCGCGTCGGGCGCGACCGGGCTCGCCGAGCTCGGCCAGCGCGCCTCGGTGCTCGGCACCCAGCCGATCTTCATCCTCGGGATGCTGCTCATCCTGGTCGGGCTCGGCTTCAAGATCGCGGCGGTGCCGTTTCACATGTGGGCGCCCGATGCCTACGAAGGCGCGCCGAGCCCGGTCTCGGCCTTCATGGCCACCGGGGTCAAGGCGGCGGCGTTCACCACCATCCTTCGACTGTTCGGCACCGCGTTCGCGCGACCCGAGCTCGCCACCGGCGTGGTCGGCTGGGCGAACATCCTGGCGGTGATCGCGGTCGCCACCATGACCTTCGGAAATCTCGCGGCGCTGCGCCAGGACAACGTCAAGCGCATGCTCGCCTACTCGTCGATCGCCCACGCCGGCTATCTGCTCATCGGCGTGGTGGCGATGGGCGTGGTCGGCGTCGAAGCGCGCGGCCCGGTGCTGTACTATCTCGTCGCCTACACCTTCACCACCGTCGGCGCGTTCGGCGTGGTGGCCTGGCTCGGCAACCGCGGCGACGAGCGGCTGCAGATCGACGACTGGGCCGGCCTCGCCTCGCGCCATCCGGCGGCGGCGCTGGCGATGACCATCTTCATGCTCTCGCTCGGCGGCGTGCCGCCGACCGCCGGCTTCTTCGCCAAGTTCTATCTGTTCCGCATCGCGCTCGAGAGCGCGGCGCCGTGGATGCTGATCCTGGTGGTGATCGCGGTGCTCAACAGCGTGGTGAGCGTCGCCTACTACCTGCGGGTGGTCACCGCGATGTACTTCCGCGAGGTCGGCCGCGAGCCGCAACCGATCCGCGCCCGCGGGATGTCGCTCGCGCTCGTCATCTGCGCGGTCGCCACCCTCGCGATCGGCATCCTGCCCGGCTGGCTGAGCGATTTGGCCGCGCTCGCCACTCGCTGATCTCCGTGATCTCCTGAACATCCGTTCCTGCGGCAACATGTCGCAGGGCACGCCAAAAATTTTTGTCTACGCTTCAGATCGGGTGACGGGGGAATCGCCGATTTCCCCCCCTGTTCGGTGAACGCCCCCGTCGCTCAATCCCTCCTCTTCTGGCACGACCTCTGCTCCCTCCCCGGCCGGAGGTGAGCGCCGTGCCGGATGAAAAGAAACCCGACGAGAAGCCGGACCTCGAGGGTGAGGGCAGCTATCGCGCCGATCGAAAATATCGCGAGGACGTGCACGAGTTCCTCGAAGAGGAAGATCCCGAAAAGCTCGCCCGGCAGGCGGAGCGCGACGTGGAGAAAGATCCCGACGCGTATCGCAAAGCCGAAGAAGAGGGCAAGCGCCGCATCGCCGAGGAAGATCCGAACGACGCCAAGATCATCTGAACGGTGAATTTCCCGCTCGAGCGGGAGTGAGCACGACAGCCGTGTCCGAGTCCGGGCGCAGGTCGCGCGGATCTCTCGGCTAAATGGCGGGTGGCATATCGGCTGCAGCAGCCGCGCGGGATGTCCTTACGAGGAGACGCGCGCGATTGATTCTTCTACAATTCGGTCTCGTGTGCGATCGCTCCGGCGCCTCCGTGCTCCCTAAGACATGAGCACCGCACGTCGCAACGCGCTTCGCGCGCTCGCGCTGGCCGCTTGGATTGGCCCCGACCTGGTCTGCATCGCGTTCTTGGCGCTCCTGCTCGGCGTGGTGGCGCACGCGGTGCACTGGCGGCTGCACGGCTTGACCGGATCGACCTGGCTTCCCGTCGCTGCGCTCGGCACCTTTCTCGGCGCCGCGTTCCTTCGCCACCTCGCCGAGCCGAGCGCGATCCCGTTCGCGCGCAGGGCGCTGGCGGTCACGCGCGACTGGGCGCCGCTGGTGATCGCGCTCGTCATCTACGACAACTTTCACGATCTCACCAAGCTCGTGCGCCCCGACACCGTCGACGCGACGCTGGCGGCGCTCGACGTCCGGCTGCTCGGCGCGACCCCGAGCCTCGCGCTCCAGTCCTGGGTGACCCCCTGGCTCACCGAGCTCATGACCTTCTGCTACGCGCTGTTCTTCGTCTTTCCCACGCTGGTGCTGGTCCGCGCCTACGCGCGCGGCGACCTCCGCCTGTTTCGCGAGATCGCGGTCGCCTTCAGCCTCGCCTTTTATCTCGGGCTGGTCGGCTACCTGCTCATGCCCGCGGTCGGTCCGCGCTACGCATTCCCCGAGCGCTTCACGGTGCCGCTTTCGGGCCCGTGGCTGACTGCGCCGGCCAGCGCGATGTGGCGCAGCTTGCAGCAGGTCGATCGCGACTGCTTTCCGTCGCTGCATACGGCGATGTCGACCATCGCGCTGGTCTATTTGTGGCGCCTGCGCGCGCTCCGCGGCGGCCGCGCGCTGCTCGCGATCGGCGCCCCGCTCATCGCCGGCCTGATCTTCTCGACGATGTACCTGCGCTATCACTATTTCGTCGATGTGGCGGCCGGGCTGGCGCTGGCCGTCGCGTGCGTGAAGCTGGCGCCGCACCTCGCCGCCGCGTTCTGCGATCGGTGGGCGCTGATCGTCGCCGAGCTGGCGCTGTCCGAAGTCGAGAGCGACTATCCGAACGACGCCAAGATCCTGTGAACGGGGAATTCCCCGTTCGAGCGGGGAAAACCCCGTTCCGGATCAGGCGTGGATCAGGCCTCTTCTTCCATGCCGGTGAACTGGCCGGTGCCGGTGCGCTTCTCGTTGGCCTTGCGCAGGTTGTGATCGAGGATGCGCTTGCGCAGCCGGATCGCTTTCGGCGTCACCTCGACCAGCTCGTCCTCGTTGATGAACTCGAGCGCCTCTTCGAGGGTGAGCGAGAGCGGCGGGGTCAGGGTCAGCTTCTCGTCGGCGGCGTGGGTGCGGATGTTGTTGAGCTGCTTGGCCTTGGTCGGGTTCACGATCAGATCGTTGTCGCGGGTGTGGACGCCGACGATCTGCCCGCCGTAGACCTTGATCTGCGCGGTGATGAAGAACTGGCCGCGGTCCTGGAGCTTGAACATTCCGTAGGCGTTGCTCTCGCCCTGATCCTGAGCGATGAGCGCGCCCGCCAGACGGCCTTTGATCGGGCCGGCGTACTCGCCGTACTCCTTGAAGTTGTGATTGAGCACGCCGGTGCCGCGGGTGTCGGTGAGAAACTCGGACCGATACCCGATGAGGCCGCGCGAGGGGCAGAGATACTCGATGCGCACGCGCCCGCCGCCCGACGGCGACATCTCGGTCATCCGGCCGCCGCGCGAGCCGAGCTTCTCGATCACCGCGCCCACGTAGGCCTCGTCGAGATCGATGGTGACCTCTTCGTAGGGCTCGCAGCGCTTGCCGCCTATCATTTTGAAAATCACCTGCGGCTGCGAGACGCACAGCTCGTAGCCTTCGCGGCGCATGGTCTCGATGAGGACCGACAGGTGCAGCTCGCCGCGCCCCGACACCTTGAACACGTTCGGCTTGTCGGTGTCCTCGACGCGCAAGGCGACGTTGGCCTTGAGCTCCTTCATCAGCCGCTCGCGCAGGTTGCGGGTGGTGACGTACTTGCCCTCCGGCCCGACGAACGGCCCGTCGTTGGAGATGAACTCCATCGAGATGGTCGGCTCGTCGATCGCCATGTGCGGCAGGATGCGCGGCTGAAGAATATCGGTGAGGGTCTCGCCGACGTTGAGCTCGGCCATCCCGGTCACCGCGACGATGTCGCCGGCGGTGCCTTCGGCGATCTCGAACCGCTTGAGGCCCTGCGAGGCGAGCACCTTCTGAACCCGGAACTCCGCCTTCGAGCCGTCGCGGTGCGCGAGGTGCAGCCGGTCGCCGACCTTGACCCGCCCGTCGAGGACGCGGCCGATCGCGACGAAGCCGAGATAGTCGTCGTAGTCGAGCGTGGCCACCTGCATGCAGAACGGCGCGTCGAGGTTGCCCTCGGGCGGCGGCACCTTCTCGACGATGAGATCGAGCAGCGGCGTGAGCCCGTTTTCGCGGTTGTCCTCGAGGTTGTGAATGGCGAAGCCCTGGCGGCCCGAGGCGTAGATCACCGGGAAGTCGAGCTGCGCGTCGGAGGCGCCGAGGTGGCAGAACAGATCGAACACCGCGTCGACGGTGCCGGTGGGATCGCAGCCGTCGCGATCGATCTTGTTGACCACCAGGATCGGGCGCAGCCCGAGCGCGAGCGCCTTGCGGGTGACGAAGCGGGTCTGCGGCATCGGCCCTTCGAACGCGTCGACGAGCAGCAGCACCGAGTCGACCATTCGCAAGACGCGCTCCACCTCGCCGCCGAAGTCGGCGTGGCCGGGGGTGTCGACGATGTTGATGCGGGTGCCCTGCCAGGTGATGGCGGTGGTCTTCGACAAGATGGTGATGCCGCGTTCGCGCTCGAGCGGGTTCGAGTCGAGCGCGCACTCCTGGACCACCTCGCCGCGGCGGAACGCGCCGGCTTGTTGGAGGAGCCCGTCGACCAGGGTGGTCTTTCCGTGGTCGACGTGGGCGATGATGGCGATGTTACGGACGTCGGTGCGCGCGCTCATTTCAGGTCCTGCTTTCAAATGAAGAGGGATGCGTATAGCAGAATGAGGTCAGTGTGACCAGAGGAGCCAGTAAAGGCAGAGCGTCAGCCGTTCGGGCAGGCTGAGCTTGGGCAGCGCGAACGCCGAGGCGGCGAGCGCGGAAGGGGCGCGGACCACGTGGTAACGGGTGGCGCCGTCGGGGGCGGTGAGGATCTCGTCGCCGTCGCTCGGCGCCACGGTCGCGAGCGGGCGGGAGGCGGCGTCGGTGACGATCGCCGCTTTGCCCGAGAGCGCGATCGCGCCGAACGGAACCCCGTCGGGCTGAAGCACCCGCACCGCGTCTCCCTGCCGGTGCACCCGCAGCCGCGCCCCGTGCGCGCCGGAGCCTTGCAGGTCGCCGGTCGGGCCGACGCTCAGCCGAAGCGCGAGCGCGCCCGAGGCGTCGACGAGCGTGACCACTTTGCCGTCGGAGATGACCTGCCCGGCCAAGGCGGCGGCGTTATCGCCGGTGCAGAGCTCGAGCGCGCCGCCTTCGGCCGGACGGACCGCCGCGAGGAGCGCGCCCGCGCCGTCGCGCAGCTCGAGCTTGGCCGGAGCGCCGGGTGCGCAGGTCCGCGCCGAGTGATGACAGCCGCCGAGCGCCGCGCAGGCGACGAGCACGGCGATCGGCTTCATCTGCTGCCGGGCTCGGCGCGAAAGAGCTGGCGGCCGTCCTCCTGGCCTGCCGGCACAAGGGTGATCACGTCGAGCGAGAGCCGGATCAGCCGCTGGTTGCGCATGCGGGCGGAGACGAACTCGTAATCGCCTTCGATGCGCTCGATTTGGCAGCGGCCGAACTTGGGATGATCGAGCAGATCGCCGGCCACTGCGCGAATCTCCGTCGCCGAGAGAGC
>JANWLJ010000014.1 GCA_025450955.1 Polyangium sp. (in: bacteria)
CTCGGCGCGAGCGCGCCGGCTCCCGCGCACCACGATGACGGCGCCACCCGGCGCACCGACTCGGCCGATCTGTTCGCGGCCTCGAGCGACGACTCGGGCGGCGAAGCAGCCGGCGATCTGTTCGGCGCCGGCGCGGCGGCGCCAATGGGAGCGGCGGCGGCGGCGGCCGATTCGTATTCGGGCGGCGGCTCGGCGGGGCTGTTCGGCGCGCCGTCGGAAGCGCCGGCTCCGCGCCCGACCCGCACCTCGTCGCCCGGCTTCGCGGCGCAGGCGGCGCCGGCTCCGATGATGGGCAGCGCGGCGGCGATGGGCGGCGCGGAAGCCGACTCGCGGAGGACCGGACAGCGCAACGAAAACTCGGTCCTCTTCTCGCTCAACAATTTGCAGGCGCTCGCGTCGGGCTCGGGCTCGCCGGCCGCGGCCAAGCCCGGCGTCGACAATCGCCCCGGCTTCGCCAACTCGCAGACCGAGGGCTCGGGCCTGATCGACATTCGCGCGATGGCCGCCTCGACGCTGGCGGCCGGTCCGTCGAGCGGCTCGTCCAAGGGCGAAGATGGTGGATCGTTCTCGGCGGCGCCGATCTTCTCCCCGATGGCGGCGCCGATTCTCATGCCGGCCGCGCCGTCGGGACCGCCCAAGTGGATCTGGGCCGTCGTCGGCGTCGGCGTGCTGGCGGTGGTGCTGCTCATCACCGTCACCGTCGTGGTCCTCCGCCGTCCGGCGGTGGTGGCCGTGGCGCCGGCGGCCAATCCGCAGGTGGCGATGGCCAATCCGGCTCAGGCCGCACCGACGGCAGCTCAGCCGGTCAAGCCGGGAGCCGCGGTGGCCGCGCCGACTCAGCCGGCCGCGCCGACCGAGGCCAAGACCACCGCGCCGGCCGCGCACGCCGAGGAGCACGGCGGAAGGCATCACGAGCACGACCATGAAAAGACCGCCGGCTCGAGCGCGCACCACGAGAAGGCGGCGGCGCACGAAGCGCCCGCGCCGGTGGCCGCGCCCGCGCCCGCCGCAGCCAAGAAGCATCACGGCGGCGACGCGCTCGACGATCTGCTCAACGAGGCCTCGCCCGATTCGCCCAAGGCGGCGCACGCGGCGCATCACGAAGCGGCGTCGAACGACGCGAACCTGCCCGATCAGCTCGACAAGGGACAGATCGTCGGCGGGATGCAGCGGATCAAGGGCCGGGTCGCCGGCTGCTACGATCGGTTCAAGGTGCCGGGGCTGGCGATGGTCTCGGTGACCATCGGGACCTCGGGGCGGGTCTCGAGCGCGCGCACCAGCGGCTCGTTCGCCGGCACGCCGACCGGAAGCTGCGTCGAGCACGCGGTCAAGTCGGCCAGCTTCCCCGCCTTCAAGGGCCCGTCGCAGACCATCCAGTATCCGTTCATGCTGCGTTAGATCTGCGGGACAGAAACAGCCCCGCAGCGCCGAGCAGCAGCACTCCCACCATCGCATAGAGATAAAGACGTCGCGCGTGCGGCGCGGTCGTCTGCGCCTGCGCGATCGGGATCGTCGGCGCGGCGCGAAAGCGAAAGGTCACCGAGCGATCTTCGAGCGCGCTGAACTTCGGACCGCGAAAAAGAAAGCGCGACTGCTTCTCGGCGCTCTCGCCCGCGCCCAGGTGCGACGAGAGGAGGCGGGTGCCGGGCGACTCCTCGACGCGGATCTCGCTCTCGCCGAGCGGCGCAAAGGAAGTGGCGTCGTCCACGTGCACCCGGTGATCGCGCTCAGCGCCCAAGAGCGGAAGGCGCGCGATCAGATCGACCGAGAGCGGGCTCGGCGCCACCGCATCGCCGGCCAGCCCCACCGACGGATTCGCAAACGCGGGGACCACGTGCGCGCCGTCGATGGTGAGCGCGAGCCCGGAGAGCACCTCGGACTCGATGCGCGCGCCGAGCGCCCGGGTCTCGGCCGCATCGAGCCGGCCGTCGTGGTTGGCGTCGAACGCGCGGCGGATCGCGAGCGCGGGCGCGGCGCCGAACAGCACGGTGTAGGCGAGCCGCAGCTCGGCGCCCGAGAGTAGATCGAATTTCACGTAGCGGTTGATGGTGAGGGGATTGAACTCCGGGTGCGCGCGCGCCGTCCCGCCGACGGAGTTGACGGCGATCAGGGTTAGAGCGATGCTGGCGACTCTCGCGAATCCGGTGGAGGTCATATGCGAGGCACGACGTCGTTCGGGGCGGCGCTGTTGGTGGCCGTCTCGTTTTGGGGATGTAACACGAAGCCGAATCCGTTCAAGCCCAAGCCCGAGTGCGTGGGTAAGGCGCTGACCCCGTTTCAGGGCGATCGGCAGATGGTGATCTCGTCCTTGGCGATCGCCGATCCCGGCGAGGGGTTCGATCTCGACGGCGACGGCAACGTCGACAACAAGCTGGCCGCGATCGGCGCGCTCGCCAATCCGCAGATCATGACCTCGTTCTCCAAGGGTCACGACATCGTCATCCCGCTCGAGCTGTTCGGCTACACCGGCGCCGACAGCGCGTGCACCAAGGCGTCGTTCTACATCGGCTCGTTCAACAAAGATGACGACGGCGACGGCAAGAACACCAACTGGTCGAATGGCGACTGCATGGACCACGATCCGACGATCCACCCGGGCGCGGTCGAGGATCCGACCAACCACGTCGACGACGACTGCGACGGCTTCGCCGACAACGACACCAAAGGCTCCAAGCCCACCGGCGCGGACGCCAACGACGATCTCGACGGCGACGGCTACACGCTGGCGATGGGCGACTGCGACGACCGCGCCGACACGCCCGAGCACCTCGCGCTCGCCAAGAGCCGCCACCCGGGCGCCAAGGACATCTGCGGCGACGGGATCGATCAGGACTGCGACGGAATTCCCGACAACGATCCTTCGTGCAATCCGTTCGCGCAGAACGACGTGATGCTCGACGTCACCCAGCAGTCGTTCGCCAATCCGATGGCGATGCCGCTCGTGCCGCTCATCGCGTTCAAGGACGGCGCGGTGAAGAAGGCGCTGTTCGGCGCCGGGCCGGATCTGTTCCAGGTCAACATTCCGCTGCAGGGCTCCGATATCGGGATCGAGCTGAGCGGCGCGCACGTGGAGATGACGCTCGCCGACGCGGGCGGCCTCACCAACGCGTCGGGCGGCATGCTCGGCGGGGTGCTCGAAGCGGTGACGCTGGCGCAGATCACCGGCATAAACGCGGGCGGCGTGATCAGCAAAGATCAGTCGCTGCTCGACGCGATCTTCGCCGGCGCGGTCGGCTCGATCCTCGGGCTCAACGCCGACAAGGCCGGCCACTATCAGCCCGACATCGACGTCGACGGCGACGGGCTCGAGTCGTTCTGGAACGAGACGCCGCCGCCGCCGGGCATGTCGATCCACGTCGACTCCTGCCAGGACGGCGACGGCACGATCATTCACTCGACGCCGAATGCGCCGTGCGCGCTGGCCAAGGACGCCAAGGGCAACTACCGGTTCGTCGACGGGCTGTCGATGGCCATCAAGTTCAACGCGGTGCCGGTCAAGCTGACCGGCATGGTGGTGGCGAAGTAGCGACGCGACAAGGAGACAGAGATCGTATGGCGACCGACGTGAAGGCGCACATCACCGGGACGGTGTGGAAGATCGAAGCGCAAGCGGGGACCCAGGTCTCCGAGGGCGACACCGTGATCATTCTCGAGTCGATGAAGATGGAGATGCCGGTCGAGGCGCCGTGCGCGGGCACGGTCCGCGAGATCAAGATCAAAGAGGGCGAGGCGGTCGACGAGGGGCGGGTGGTGGCGATCATCGACGAGGGCTGACCGCCCACTCGTTCTCCGCTTCGTGCCCATTCGTTCTCCGTTTCGTGACGAGCTCTCGGGGCTCGTGCGCCTGGCGTTGCCGGTGGTGGCGGCGCAGGTGGGGATGGTGCTGCTCGGCGTGATCGACACGATCATGGTCGGGCGGCTGACGCCGCAGGCGCTCGCCGCGGTGGCGCTCGGATCGATCTTCACCTTCGGCACGATGATTCTCGCGATCGGGATCCTGCACGGGCTCGATCCGCTCGTGGCGCAGGCGTTCGGCGCCGGCGAGCGCGACGAGATCGGGCTGCACCTGCAGCGCGGGATCGTGCTCGGGCTGGTGCTGTCGATTCCCTACCTGCTCCTGTTTTTGAAGTCGGAGCCGCTCTTGCGGCTGTTTCACCAACCGCCCGAGGTGGTCGCGCTCGCGGGTCCCTTCATTCGCGCGCTCGCGCCGGGGGTGCCGGCGCTGTTCGTGTTCGTGGCGCTGCGCCAGACGCTGCAGGCGATGAGCGTGGTGCGGCCGGTGCTGCTCGCGGTGCTGATCGCGAACCTGGTCAACTTCGTCGGCAACCTCGCGCTCATCTACGGACGCTTCGGGCTGCCCGCGCTCGGAGTGGTGGGCTCCGGTTTCTCGACGACGATCTGCCGCTTCGTGATGGTCGCCGCGGTGGCGCTCCTCGGCGCGCCGTCTTTGAAGTCGGTGTGGCGCCGCCCGACCCGGCGGCTCTTTCATCCGGCGCCGTATGGGCGGCTTTTGTCGATCGGCTTTCCGATCGGGATCCAGATCGGCCTCGAGATGTGGGTCTTCACCACCGCGGCGCTGGTGATCGGCACCATGGGCGCGATCGAGCTGGCCGGCCATCAGATCGCGATCAACCTGGCGAGCCTGTCGTTCATGGTGCCGCTCGGGATCGGCGCGGCGGCGGCGGTGCGGGTGGGCAACGCGGTCGGGCGCGGCGATCAAGCGGGCGCGCGGCGCGCGGCCTGGGTGGCGCTCGGCGCCGGCGCGTCGGTGATGCTGCTCTCGGCGACCGCGTTCGCGCTGATGCCGGCGATGCTGGCGCGCATCTACACCCCCGACCCGCGCGTGATCGCGGTCGCCTCGACGCTGATCCCGATCGCGGCGCTGTTTCAGGTCTTCGACGGCACCCAGGCGGTCGGCTGCGGGATCTTGCGCGGGATCGCCGACACCCGCGTCGCCGCCGCGATCAACCTGGTCGGGTACTGGGCCCTCGGCCTGCCGCTCGGAGTCGGGCTCGCGTTTCGTCTCGGGATGGGCCCGCGCGGATTGTGGTGGGGGCTCACCGTCGGGCTGGCGATCGTGGCGGTGCTGGTCTCGCTCCGGATCGCGGTGCGCTTCCGGCGCGCGATCGCGCGGGTGTGATACGATCTTTTCATGCGCGTCACCTGGCTCGCTTTGATTCTCGCGGGCGCCCTCTTCGGCGGCTGCTCGAGTGATCTGCTCTCGGCCCAAGGTCAGGCGTGCAACAGCTCGGAGGAGTGCGCGCCCGGCCTGCTCTGCGACTACGGCAAGCCGCCCAAAGACAAGAGCACCGGACGCGGCACCTGCGGCCAGGCCGAGTCGGTCGGGCGCGACATGTCGGCGGCCGCCACCGACGGCGCGGTGCCCGATCTCGCGTCGCCGAACAACACCACCGACTGATCGCGCGCTCGCGCTCAGGGCTTGACGGTCTTGAGCAGAAAGCGGAGCGGCTGCGACTTGAGGATGCGGTGGGTCTCGTGCAGATCGTCGAACAGCTCGCGATCTTGCAAGAGCCCGCCGATGGTGCCCTGGCCGGCGGCGACCATCGCCGCGAGGGTGTGAACGTCGGCGGCGAGGCGGGTGCCGAGCGTGACCGCGTGGCGGAGATGGGTGAGCGCCGAGGCGAGCTCGGAGCGTCGCGCGTCGGAGGCGAGCTCGCGCAGGCTGTCGATTCGGGTGAGCGCGCGATCGAGGCGCGCGCCGAGCGACGACAGCTCGGGCTCGGCCCGATCGGCGATCGCGTCGAGGTCGCTCGCGATCGCCCGCACCTTGGGCACCGCGCCCGCCTCCCTGAGCGCGGCGATGAGCGCGCGTCCGTCTCCGAGCGCGGCTTCGGCCTGGTCCACAAGGCGGTGGAGCTGGCCGCGATCGGCCGGCAGCCCCGAGAGCGTCGCGAGCAGCGAGTCGCCGGCGGTGAGGAGCTCGTCGAGCGCGGGTCGATTGTCGGCGAGCAGCGCCATCGCCTCGCGCAGGCTCGCCTCGGCATGAACGAAGAAGCGATCGAGATCGGGCGGCGC
>JANWLJ010000015.1 GCA_025450955.1 Polyangium sp. (in: bacteria)
GCCCGCGAAAGCGAAATCGCGTAGCTCCACACGCCACCTACGGTGTCGGCGGTCATGAGGATGCGGCGCGGCTCACTCACGCGCATCCTCCTCGAGCGCGGCGAGCGGCAGCGGCTGCGACTCCTGAATGTCGCTCAGCTCGCCGTGGTGGGTGAGGTAGTGCTCGTGCGCGCGCTCCCAGGCGCGATCGTCGGGCGCGCCCCACCTGAGCCGATAGTCCGGCGAGCCGGGATAGGGAAACATCGGCACCGGCTTGTTCGCCCACACGCCGTCTTGGTGCAGGCGCGCGCGCCAGCGCTCGATCTCGACCGGATCATCGAAGCCGCCGTCGAGCAGGTTCGCCTGCACGAACGGGACGTGCCGCTTGGCGAAGATCAAGAGCTCGGTGAGCTCGTCGGTGGAGGCCTTGCAGCGCTTGGCGAGCAGCATCCGGCCCTTTTCGGTCAGGCTCTCGACGCCCGCTTCGATCGACAAACAGCCGGCGCGGCCGAGCAGCTCGAGCATCGGCTCAGACCAGTTGTCGACCCGGAGCTGCACCCCGAAGGTGACCGGCCGCTCGGCGAGCGCTTCGAGGAGCGGCGCGTCGGGCAAAAATATTTCGTCGATGAAGTAGACGTACTCGACGCCCTGGGCGAGGAGCGCGTCGAGCTCTTCGAGCACGATCGGCAGCGGCCGTTTGCGATAGCCGTTTCGAAAATTGTCTTTGTTGCAGAAGGTGCAGTGATAGGGGCAGCCGCGGGTCGCCTCCACCTCGGCGCCGGGGCCGCGCGGCGGCGCGTCGAAGCGATGATGATGGTGCGCGTGGCGCGCCACCAGCTCGGCCGGCCAGCGCAAAGCCGGCAGGACGCCGAGCTCGACCGCCGCCGGGCCGCCCTGCACCACCACCTCGCCGCCGTCGCCGAGATAGGCGAGGTGCTCGATCGCGTCCCAGCCGGCGCGCTCGGTCGAGGCGAGCTGCACCAGCACCTCTTCGGGCTCGCCCATCACCACCGCGTCGACCTCGAGCTTGGTCACCGTCGGGCGCGGGGTGGTCGAGGCGTGCGGCCCGATCGCGACCAGCGTGCCGGCGACCTCGCGCAGCGCCGTAATCAACTGGCGCGGCACCCGCAGCTCGGGCGGCGGGCAGCGCCAGAAGAGATAGGTGGGCGCGGTGGTCACCACCGTCATCTCCGGCGCGAAGTCGGAGAGGCGCGCGCGCAGCTCCGCGTGCGAGAGGCCGAGCAGGTGGCCGTCGAAGATCTTCGCCTGATGACCGGCACGGGTGAGGAGCGCGTGGGCGCAGGCGAGCTCGGTCGGCAGGTGCGGCTCGCGGCAGCCGAAGTAGATGCTGCCGTCGTAGCTCCAGTTCGGATTGATGAGCGCGATCCGCATCAGAACCTCATTGCCTCCGCGCCAAAGAGCGCCGACTCGAACGCGGGCGCGCCCGCCAGCTTCGCCAGCCAACCGGCGAGCCGCGCCAATCCCTCGTCGAGGGTGACCCGCGGGCGCCAGCCGGTGGCGGTCTGAAACGCGCGGGTGTCCGAGACGTAATAGCGCTGGTCGCCGGTGCGCCAGCCCTCGAACGTCACCTCGGGGCGGCGGCCGAGGAGGTGCTCGATCCGATCGAGCAGCTCGTGAAGCGACAGGGTGTGATCGGCGCCGCCGCCGATGTTGAAGGCGTGGCCGGCCAGCTCGTCGATGCGATCGTGCGCGAGGCTGAGCGCGGCCACCAGATCGCCGATGAACAGCAGATCGCGCACCTGCTTGCCGTCGCCGTAGATGGTGATCGGCTGGCCGGCGAGCGCGCGGCGGAAGAAGTGCGCGACCCAACCCTGGTCCTCGCTTCCGAATTGGCGCGGGCCGTAGATGCAGCTCATCCGGAACACCACCGCCGGCAGCCCGAAGCTGCGCGCGTAGTCGAGCACGTAGGAATCGGCGGTGCCTTTGCTGCAGCCGTAGGGGCTGTGAAAATCGAGCGGCCGCCTCTCCGAGACGCCGTGCGCCGCCAGCTCGACGTCGGCCGGGCTCCAGCGCGCCTCTTCCTCGAGGAGCGCGACCTCGGGCAGCGCGCCGTATACCTTGTTGGTCGAGGTGTAGACGAGCGGCGGCGGCGACGGCAGGCTGCGCAGCGCCTCGAGCCGATTGAGCGTGCCGCGCGCGTTCACCTCGAAATCTTCGAGCGGCGCGTCGAGCGAAGTGGTCACCGCCACCTGCGCGGCGAAGTGAAAGACGCGGCCCACGCCGGCGGCGGTCTTCGCGAGGAGCTGCGCGTCGCGCACGTCGCCGCGCACGAAGGTGATCCGCTCGCCGTGACGCTCTTTGAGCCAGGCGAGGTTCTGCTCGACCGACGCGCGCGAGAGGTTGTCGTAGATCACCACCTCCGTGCCCTGCGACGCGAGGTGATCGACCAGATTGGCGCCGATGAATCCGGCGCCGCCGGTGACCAGCGCCGGCCGGGATGAAAGCGCTCCGCCTTTGCGGGTCACAGGGTGAGCCCTCGCGCGGCCAGCTCGGCGCGCGCCTCTTCGACCCGATCTTCGGCGACCTCGCCGCCGAGCCAGCCGCACAATTCTTCGAGCCCGCGCGCGAGCGGCACCTCCGGGCGGTACCCGAGCACCTCGGCGGCGAGGCTGAGATCGGGGAAGCAGTGGCGGATATCGCCCATGCGGTACTGCCCGGTGATCTCCGGCGCGATTCGGCCCGAGGAGATCATCTCGCTCATCAGATGGGCGACATCGGAGACGGTGGAGACCTGGCCCGAGCCGATGTTGAACACCCGGCCGGCGGCCTCCGGCACTTCGAGCGCGAGCCGGAACGCGCGCGCCACGTCACGCACCGAGACGAAATCCCGCCGCTGCTGGCCGTCTTCATTGATGAGCGGCGGCTTGCCGTTCAGCAGGCGCGAGGCGAAGATCGCCAGCACGCCGGTGTAGGGATTCGAGAGCGCCTGACCGATGCCGTAGGTGTTGAACAGGCGGAGCGCGACCGCGGAGATGCCGTAGGCGCGGCCGGTCATCAAGCACAGCCGCTCCTGATCGTACTTCGACAACGCGTACACCGACGAGAGCGCGCCGCGCTGCTTCTCGCTGGTCGGCACCGGCCGGAGCGGATGGCCGCTTTCATCTTGCAGCTCCCACTTGCCCGCCGAGAGCCGATCGATGTCGCGCTCCGGCCCGGCCACCACCCGGCCGCCGGAGTCTTGATAAGAGCCCTCGCCGTAGACGCTCATCGACGAGGCGACCATCAGCCGCTCGACGGTGCCGCTCTTGATCACCGCTTCGAGCAAGGTCGCGGTGCCGAGGTTGTTGACGCTGGTGTAGTCGGCGATCTGATACATGCTCTGGCCGACGCCGACCATCGCCGCGAGGTGATAGACCGCGTCGACGCCGTCGAGTGCCTTTAGGCAGCTCGCCGGATCGCGCACGTCGCCGAGGACCAGCTCCACCTCGCGATCGAGCAGCGCCGGCCGCCTCGCCGCCTCGCGCGCGCCTTTGCCGTGGACCTGCGGCGAGAGGTTGTCGAGCGCGCGAACCTGATAGCCGTGGGCGAGGAGCTCACGCGCCAGATGCGCGCCGATGAATCCTGCTCCGCCGGTGATCAAAACTCGCTTCATGCGTCTCCTCGATTCGCGGCTGATGTATTGGATGTAGACGGTGGATAAGGCCCTACAACGTCGCCTGCGACGGTAATTCGATATCGACCCAAAGCCTCACTCAGGCGTAACGACGCACCATGCGCTGGCAAAATTCGGCGAACTCCTCGGCGTGCTTCGGCGGGCTGGTGTGGTGCGGCGCGATGCCGCGCTCCTCGGGGGTGAAGCAGAAGGTGACGGTGACCTCGAACGGCTCGAGCGCCTTCATCTGCCGATCGAACCAGGCCTCCCAACCCGGCCGATAGCTGTCGGCCCACGACAGCCCGGTTCGCAAATGGCGCACGCCGAGCTCTTTGAGCCAACGCACCGCCATATCCAAACGGGGATCTTCGAAATGGAACCACTGGCATATTCCGAGCGACTGTGCGCGCTCGGAAAAGGGCTCGAGCGCTTGCTTGGGCGTCCCGTCTTCGCGAATCAGCCCCATATAAAAGTGGCGATAATAGGAAGAGCCCTCCGCCTCGCGGTGACGGGTGGTCGCCGGCCACGCCTTCGGGAGATCGAGCAGCGAGTACCAGTGAATCCGATCGACTTTTCCGGAGAGCAGCTCGGCGGAGCGGCGCAGCCCGAGCGCCTGCACCTCCTCGGCGCCGAAGCTCGAGACGCCGACCTCGGTCACCCACAGCGGCAGCGAGGTCACCGCGCGGATCTCGGCCAGCTTGCCCGGCCACTCGTGGAGCTGCCAGTGATTCCAGTCGAGCGGAAAGCCGTGGACCGCCACCACGTCGAGCTTGGCGAGCACGCCCTGCGCGTCGAGGTTGCGGATGAAGTGCGCGTCGATCGGCGAGATGCCGCCCGCCACTTGCAGAAGGCGCGGCCGCTCGGCGCGCACCGCGTCGGAGGAGAGCTTGATCATGCGGGCGAACTGCGACCAATCGGGATCGAGCCCGAAGTCCCAGTGCGAGCGGTTGTTGGGCTCGTTCCACAGCATGACCGAATCGATCATGGGCGCGCTCCGTCGTCCGTCTCGGCATCCGGCGCGGCGCGGCGCGCGATCAGCACTTCCTCTTCGGGGCGGGCGACGATCGAAAAGCCCGAGGAGCGCAGCATCGCTTCGGCGCAGGCGCGGTTGGGAAACCACCAGTTGGTCGGATCGCCGGCGTAGCGCCGCTCGATGAAGTACATGCGCGGAAAGCGCTCGTCGGTAAACGGCGTCTCGTCGGAAAATGGATAGTCTTTCTGAAAGTCGGCGGTCTCGGGCGAGCCGCGCATCAGACTCTGAAAGATCATCCAGTCGCCGACCACGTGCTCGTGCAACAGATCGAGCGCGAGCAGCGGATGGCGCAGGTGATAAAGGACGCCCATGAACAGCACCAGATCGAACCGCTCGCCCAGCTTCGCCACGTCATAGACGTCGAGCTGGCGAAACTCGATCTCGACGCCGGAGACCTCGGCGGCGTAGCGCGCCTGCGCCAGATAGCGCTCGTCGGAGTCGATGCCGACCACCCGCGCCGCGCCGCGCCGCTTCATCTCCAGGCTGTAGAAGCCGCCGTTGCAACCGACGTCGAGCACCGACTTGCCGGCCACGTCGGGGATCGCGTGGGCGAAGCGGCGCCACTTGAGCATCGGGTAGTCGCCGAGGAAATGATCGGGCGCGGTGCGCACGCCGCCGAGATCCATGTTGTGAAACCACTCGCCGAGCTCGCGCACGCGCCGCTCGATCTCTTGCCGGTTCGCGCTCATCGCGACTCCACCTGCCGGTAGAGCTCGGCGACGTCGTCGCGCAGCGCCACTTCGTCGAGGTGGGCGCGCCCGCGCGGGCTCAAGCGCGCAAGCGTCCACGTGACCTTTTTGCGGGTGTGCTCGGGGCCGTAGTAGTCGGCAAAGCCCGGGCTGTTGAGCGAGAAAAAGGAGAGCGCGTCGGCGTCGGCGAGGAGCTGCCGCTCGCTGTCGACCGCCTCAGGCGGGGCGCCTTCGTGCGCGGCGATCAGCTCGGCGGCGCGCTCGAGCATCGGCGGCTCGAGGAGATCGGCGAGGCTGCGCCGGAGCGGATCGACCCCGGCGCGCGCGTGCGCCGCTTTGAACGCGTCATAGTCGGGGGCGTGCTGCTCGATCCGCCGGTCGGCCTCGCTGCTCAGCCGCTCGACGTCGTGAAACAGCGCCGCCGCCTGCGC
>JANWLJ010000016.1 GCA_025450955.1 Polyangium sp. (in: bacteria)
AGGATCGCCTGGATCTCGCCGCGCACCCGCGCCTGCTCCTTCGGCCCGCCCACCAGCTCCGAGTGATCGCAGGGCCGCCCGATCGCCTGATTGAACGCGCTGTAGAACTTGGGCTCGAGCGCGCCCACCGAGAGAAACCGTCCATCCTTGGTGCGATAGACGCCGTAACAGGCGGCGCCGCCATTCAATAGCTCGCCGCCGCGTTTGGGCGCGACGCCGGTCGCGTCGAGGTTGCCGAGATCGGGCAAAAGAAAGGCGAGCGCGCCTTCGCACATCGAGACGTCGAGGTGCCGCCCGCGCCCGCTCGCGCGCACCGCGAGCAGCGCGGCCAAAATCCCGACCGCGCCGAACAGCGCGCCGCCCGCGACGTCGGCGAGCTGCACCGGCTGAACCGGCGGCGGCCCGTCTTGTGGCCCGGCCATCCCGAGCACGCCGGCGAGCGAGATGTAATTGAGATCGTGCCCGGCGCGATCGCGCAGCGGCCCCGACTGTCCGTAGCCGGAGATCGAGCACAACACGATCTTGGGGTTCACCTCGGCGAGCGCGGCGAAGCCGACCCCGAGTCGATCGAGCACGCCCGGCCGAAAGGTCTCGACCACCACGTCGTAGCGCGGCACCAATTTGAGCAGCAGCGCGCGCCCCTCGGGCCGCTTCAGATCGAGGCAGATCGATCGCTTGTCGCGATTGAGCGCGTTGAAGCGTCCCGACTGCCCGCGCTTGGTCGGCGGGAACATCCGCAGGTAATCCCCGACGTGGGGATCCTCCAGCTTGTCGATGGAGGCCCCCAGGTCGGAGAGCACCAGGGTGCAAAACGGACCGGGAATCAGACGGGAGAGATCGAGGACGCGCAGCCCCGTGAGCGGAAGCGGCTCCTGGTCGCGCGGGTCGGGCATGCGCGCGCGCTACGCTCCGATCGAGAACAGCTTCTGCAGCTTGGTGGCGAGCATCGGGTCGCCGGTGACGCGCAGCTTGCCCTGGAAGTAGAGCTGCATCCCGAGCGCCGGGTTGGCGAGCATCTGCTTGAAGTCGGCGTGCGCCACTTCGATGGTGCACTGCGCGTTGCCCTTGTCGCCCGAGGTGCAGGTCGGCGGGCTGCCGGCCAGATCGACGGTCCAGGTGCCGCCGTCGTCGCCGGTGATCTTGAACAGGTAGACCGCGCCGATCTCCTTGGCCTTGTCGGGATGCTTGCTGAGGGCCTCGGGGACCTGCGTGTTGAACAGCTCCTGGGCGGACTCCGGCACCTTCGGCATATCGCTTCTCCTTGGTTTGCTGAGTGACCGTTCGGTCAGTTTGCGTTTAGCATCGGCTGGCGCGTGGTGTCAATTGTCATCTAAAGGACGCGCCGCCGTCACTTGCGCCGCCGTCACTTGCGCCGCCGGCCGCGCCGTCCGGCCGCGGTCTTGCGCGGCTTCTTCGGTTTCGGTTTGCTCTCGGGCGCGCCGCCCATGCGCGCCCGCTTGCGCTCGGCCCAGCCGGCGACCGCGATCTGCTTCGGGCGGGTGAGCGCGAGCGCGCCCGCCGGCACGTCCTCGGTGACGGTGGTGCCGGCCGCGACCACCGCGCCCTTGCCGACGGTGACCGGCGCGACCAGCTGGGTGTCGGAGCCGATGAACGCGCCGTCCTCGATCACCGTCTTCGACTTGGTGTAGCCGTCGTAGTTGCAGGTGATGGTGCCGCAGCCGACGTTGACCCCGGCGCCGATCTCGGCGTCGCCTAGATATGAAAGGTGGTTCGCCTTGGAGCCGCGGCCGAGCCGGGTCTTCTTGGTCTCGACGAAGTTGCCGAGGTGGACCTCGCGATCGAGCACCGTCCCCGGCCGAAGGTGCGCGACCGGTCCGAGGTGCGCGTCGTCGCCGACCACGCTCTCGCCGAGCACGCAGTAGGGTTTGACATGCACGCGGCTGCCGACGGTACAGTCGCTGATCACCACGCCCGCTTCGATGCGGCACCCCTCGCCGATCGCGGTGCGGCCGCGCAGCTCGACGCCGGGCCCGAGCTCGGTGTCGCGCCCGACCACCACCCCCGGCTCGAGATAGAGCCGCTCGGGATCGCGCACCGTCACCCCGTCGCGCATCAGCCGCTCGGCGAGCCGCAGCCGCATCACCCGATCGGCGCGCGCCAGCTCGACGCGATCGTTGACCCCCATCACCTCCTCGGCCGAGGCCAAGATGGTAGCGACCGCCAGCTCGTGCGCGGCCATCTCCACCACGTCGGTGAGATAGAGCTCGCCCTGCGCGTTGTCGGGGGTGAGCGCGTGCAGCGATTCGAGGATGAAGCGCGACGGCCCGCAATAGATCCCGGCGTTGCACTCGCCGATCCGCCGCTCGGCGTCGGAGCAGTCCTTCTCCTCGACGATGCGGGTCACCTTGCCGGCCTCGTTGCGCACCACCCGGCCGTAGCCGCGCGGGCTCTCGGGCTCGAAGGTGATGAGCGCCAGGATTCCCGCCGACGCGGTGTCGATGAGCCGGGTGAGCGTCGCTTCGGTGAGCAGCGGCACGTCGCCGTAGAGCACCAGCAGAAGCCCGCGATGATCTTCGAAGAGCGGCGCCGCCTGCTGCACCGCGTGCCCGGTGCCGTGCTGCTCGGCCTGGATCGCGACCGCGATCTGCCCCTTGCCGAAGCGATCCTCGACGGCGGCTTGCACCTCGGCGGCCTGATGGCCGAGCACGCACACCACCTGCTCGGAGCCGAGCGCGTGCGCGAGTGCGACGGGATATTCGATCATCGGCCGCCCCGCCACCCGGTGCAGCACCTTGGCGTGCGCCGACTTCATCCGCGTGCCGAGGCCGGCGGCGAGGATGCAGGTGGCGAGAGGAGCGCTCATGGGAAAATGAGTATCGGCGCAGCCGATCTCGTGATCAAGAGGGATGGCCGTGGTTGAATAGGTGGTGCCCGGCACCGTCGAATTCTCAATCAAGGGGGTCTCATGCGCCTGTCCGGCTCGTCGCAGCTCCTGGTCTGTTTGACCGCGCTCACACTTCTGCCCGCGGCCTCCGAGGCGCAGCCCTATCACCCCCCGCGGCCGCGACCACCGATGGTCGGCGCGCCGATGCCGCCCGGTCCGGGGCGGCTGCGCAACCGGGCGCAGGGGATGTGCCTCGACGTCGACGGCTGGAACGGCCAGGGCAGCGGCAACGTGCTCCTGTGGGACTGTAACGGCGATCCCGATCACGCCTGGTCGTTCACCCGCTCGGGCGAGCTGGTCAACGCGGTCGGCGGCGTGTGCCTCGACGCCGCGGGCTACGCCGGCCAGGCGGGCGCCAACGTCGGCGTCTATCGCTGCGAGCACCTGAACGATCAGCGCTGGAGCGTGGTGCCCCGCGGCGACGGCAGCTTCGAGATCCACAACCGCAAGCAGAACCTCTGTCTCGACGTGAACGGCCAGGCGGGCGCGCGCGGCGACAACGTGCTCTTGTGGAATTGCGACGGCGGCGCCGATCAGCGCTGGACCTTCGAGCCGTGGACCGCATCGCCGCCGCGCTACGTCGGCCCGCCGCGCCATCGTCCGCCCGGCGATCCGCCGGAGCAGCCGTGGATGGATCCGCCGCCGCCGCACGTGATGCCGCCGCCTCCTGCGCCGCAGTCGTATCCGCCGGCTCCCGCGGTGCGCCCGATCCGGGACGGTGAGCTGCGCGCGCTCAAGAGCGCGATCGACAACGCGGGTTTTTCGCAGGACAAGCTGACCGTGATCGAAGAGGCCGCGCGCTAGAGCTACTTCCTCGTCGGGCAGGCCAAGGAAATCCTCGGGCAGCTCGCGTTCTCCGCCGACAAGCTGCACGCGCTCGAGCTCCTCGCGCCCCGGCTGCTCGATCGCAAAAATACCTTTCAGCTCTACGACGCCTTCAGCTTCAGCGCCGACAAAGATCAGGCGCGCGAGATCCTCCGCCGCAGCGGCTACGAGATCGCTGGTACGAGAGCCGCGGCGCGGCGCGTGCATTTCTCGTCGGAAGGAGGATCCGATGAGGTTGAGACCGTGGACACTCGCGCTCGCGCCGCTTTTGCTGGTGGGCGGCTGCGCCGGATCGCGCCACGCCACCATCGACGCCGCCACCGTCGCGCGGCTGCCCGAGCCGATGCGCCAGTCGCTGAATAACGAGGAGCAGGCGGTGACGGTCGCCGAGGCCAATCTCCAAGCGGCCCAGCGCTCGCTCGAGGAGGCGCGCGACTTCCGCACGCTGGTCGGAAGTCAGCTCTCGGTGGCGCAGTCGCACCTGACCGCCGCCGAGCAGCAGCGGCTGCTCGGGCCCGAGGGCCACAAACAAGTTCAGGTGCGCGCCGCCGAGCAGGCTGCCGAGCAGGCGGAGCGCCAGGTCTCCACGCTACAGGCCAAACAGGATTATGCCGATCGCTTGCTCGCGCTCCGGCAGGCGCGCTTCGACGAGGCGCAGGCCGGCCTCGAGGCCGCGCGCGCCAACTACAAAGTCGCGGCGCTCAACGCGCTCACCAAAGAGGGCGCGGCCAACCAGATCGATCGGCGCCGCATCCTCGACGAGAAATCGACCGCGGATCGCCAGCTCGCCGACGCGCGGATGCGCGCGGCCCAGTTCGAAGGCTTCACCGCCCAGGCCCGCGCCCATTGGGACCAGCTTCGGCGCGCGTCCCAGTCCGCGTCGCGCGGCACGACCGTGCTGCCGCCGACCGCTCCGCCTGAGCTGCTCACGCCGCCTTCGCTCAGCGCCCCCTCGGCGCCGCCGCCGGGCGGGGTGAACCAGGGCCCGTCGGCGCCCGAGAGTGTGCCGCTGCCCACACCCAATCAACTTCCGTAAGCCTTTCTCCTTGCGTGGGGGTCGGGGGATTCGCTACGTATGGATCATGGCTCACCCGTCGAAGCTGAAGCCCGTCGAGAAGGTGTGGATGGACGGCGCGCTGGTGCCCTTCGGCGCAGCGCAGGTGCACGTGCTCACCCACACGCTTCACTACGGCCTCGGCGCGTTCGAAGGCATTCGCAGCTACAAGCGCGCCGACGGCAGGAGCGCGGTCTTCCGGCTGAGCGAGCATATCGATCGCCTGTTCAGCTCGTGCCACATCTGCACCATCGACATTCCCTTTTCCCGCGAGCAGCTGATCGCCGGCTGCCTCGAGACCTTGCGCGCCAACAAGATGTCCGAGGCCTATCTCCGCCCGATCGTCTTTCTCGGCGACGGTGAGCTCGGCCTCGGCACGCTCGGCAATCCGGTGCGCACGGCGATCGCGGTCTACGAGTGGGGCGCCTATCTCGGCGACGAGGGCTTGCGCAAGGGCATCCGCGCCAAGATCTCGTCGTTCACCCGCGGCGGGCTCAACTCGACCATGTCGAAGGGCAAGATCTGCGGCCAGTACGTCAACTCGGTCCTCGCCAAGCGCGAGGTGATGCGCGCCGGCTACTCCGAGGCGATCCTCCTCGACGACCGCGGTCTGGTGTGCGAGGCCTCGGGCGAAAACATCTTCATCATCGAGCGCGGCCGGATCAAGACGCCGCCTTTGTCGTCGGCGATCCTGGCCGGCATCACCCGCGACGCGGTGATCACGATCGCGCGCGATCTCGGTTTCACCGTCGAGGAGACCACCTTCTCGCGCGACGAGCTCTACACCGCCGACGAGGTCTTTCTCTGCGGCACCGCCGCCGAGCTGACTCCGGTGCGCGAGATCGATGACCGTCAGGTCGGCGCCGGCGAAGCGGGGCCGATCACCCGTCGTCTGCAGGACGCCTTCTTCGAAGCGGCCAAGGGCGTCGTCGGCCATCCGCAGCCGAGCTATCCGCAGTGGCTCACCTTCGTCGAGGGGACAGCCACGCGTCCCGCCACTTCACAACCGTCGGCGACGCAGGGATTTCCGCCAGCCGGCACCTGACCGACGGCGCCGGCTCGAGCTCGAGCGCGAACAGCAGGCGACGGCTGGCGCGCAGCGCCTCGACGGCGACGGTCACTCCCGGCGCGCGCAGCCTGAGCGCCGCGAGCCAGCTCCGCACCGGCGGCTTGTTCGCGATGGTGAGGATGCGATCGCCGGGACGAAGCCCCGCGCGCTCGGCCGGCCCGCCGGGCGCGACCCGGTCCACCCGCAGCACGCTGCTTTCGAAATTGGCGCTGAACCCGGCGAACGCCTGGTCGGGCTCTTCGCCGATCTGAAGCGCGAGGCCGAGCCCGCCGAGCGCCGCGCTCATCCGGGTCGGCTCGTGCGGCCGCGCGGTGAAGTCGCTCACCTCGGCCGCGACCTCGGCGCCGGCCTGATCGCCGATCGCGCGCGCCAGCACCCGCCCGTCGACCGGCAGCAGATTTCCCGCGATCGCCGCTTTGGCGAGGAGCGCGCGCAGCACGTCGGCGAGCGACTTTTTTCCTCGGGTGGCGGCGCGAATCGAGCTGTCGAGCGCGAGCGCGACCAGATGGCCGCGCGCGTAGTAGGCGTCGGGATCTTCGGCGTCCTCGTCGGGCGACTGCCAGGTGAGCTCGGCGTCCTCCTCGATGGTGCGGCCGCGCCGCGCGTCGTCGACCGCGCGCGCCGCCTCTTCGCCGATCCGCTCGAGATATTTTTTGGTCGACCACACACCGGCGCGCAAGAGCGCCCGGTGCGCGAAATATTCGGTGAGCCCCTCGGTGATCCACAGCGAGCGCGACAGCGTCGGATGCAAGAGATCGTAGGGCACCAGCTCCGCCGGCCGGAGCAGCCGCGCGTTCCAGGCGTGAAACAGCTCGTGCGCGATCACATAGAGCAGCTCGTCGTAGGGCTCGCCCCCAGCGAGGCTACTGCGCGGCACCAGGATCGAGGTCGAGGCCGCGTGCTCGAGCGCCGCCACCCGCCCGAATCCGTCGGCGAGATGGATGAGCAGGAGATAGCGCGCGTAGGGCGGCGGCCCGATGATGGCGACCTCGGCCTCGGCGATCCGCGCGAGGTCGCGCTCGAGCCGCGCCGGAATTTTTTCCGCGCCGTCGATCGCGATCCGGTAGCTGCGGCCGGCCGCGCGCACCTCGCTGTCGGCGAATCGCCCCACCTCGATCGGCGCGTCGACGAGCGCCTCGTAGCCGGGCGCGACGAGCCCGCCGCCCGGCGCCGCCGCGAGCGCGGTCGCGAGCCGCCAGCCCTCGGGAGCCGCGAGCCGCACCCGCTGCCGCCGCTTCTCCTGGCCGCGCGCGATCAAAAAGATCGAGGTGCCGTTCAAATAGGCGTGGCTGCCGTCGACCTGGCTCGCGTCGTCGGA
>JANWLJ010000017.1 GCA_025450955.1 Polyangium sp. (in: bacteria)
CCGACGACCAGGATGAGCGCGACCGCGTCGAGGCCGAGGCCCCCTGAGCCTGAGGGTTGGCGGCGGCGCTTCATCCACCCCGCGCCGTGGTCGAACAGCCAGGCGATCGCCGCGCCGGTGACGAAGCCGCCCACGTGGGCGGCGTTGTCGGCGCCGACGAAGAAGCCGAAGACGATCACGATCACCGCCCACTCGATCATCACCTTGGAGAAGCGCTTGCCCTGGGTGCCGCCGATGAGCTGCCCGGTGACCGCGCCCGCGCCGATGAGGCCACAGATCGCGCCCGAGGCGCCGGCCGCCACCACCGGGTGCGACCAGTTCCACAAGAGCGAGCCCGCCGAGCCGCCGAGGCCGGCGAGGAGATAGAGCGCGGTGTAGCGCCCGCGTCCATAGTGCGGCTCGAGCTCGACGCCGACCTGATAGAGCGCGACCATGTTCATCCCGATGTGCCACGGCGTGATGTGGATGAACACCGCGGTCATGGTTCGCCACAGCTCGCCGTCGCGCACGAGCGGCGGGTAGAGCGCCCCGAACTGGAGCAGCGTCTGGTTGGAGAACTCGTGGAGCTGCCCGGTGCCGACGATCGCCAGCATCGCGGCGTAGATGAGGACGTTGAGCGCGATGATGAGGTGGGTGGTCTTCATGGCCGCTCGATCTTCGGCCGGAAGGCCCGCTTGTACCGTTGCCTCGGCATATCGGAAAATGAGTCTAGCACCGACGGCCCCAAACGCCTCGGGTTGTGCTAGAAAACCGGCATGTCGGATCTGACCGCTTCCCGCACGCCGGTGGCCATCGAGGACGAGATGAAGTCGTCCTTCATGGACTACGCGATGAGCGTCATCATCGCGCGCGCGCTGCCCGACGTGCGCGACGGCCTGAAGCCGGTGCACCGGCGCATCCTTTATACCCAGCACGTTCTCAATAACGTGTGGAATCGGCCGTACCTCAAGAGCGCGCGCGTGGTCGGCGACTGCATGGGCAAGTTCCATCCGCACGGCGACGCGTCGATCTACGACGCGCTGGTGCGCATGGCGCAGGACTTCTCGATGCGCTACCCGCTCGCCGACGGGCAGGGCAACTGGGGCTCGATCGACAACGATCCGGCGGCGGCGATGCGCTACACCGAAGTGCGCATGACGCGGCTCACCTCCGAGCTGCTCGCCGACATCGACCAGGAGACCGTCGAGTGGGCGCCGAACTACGACGATAAGGAGCTCGAGCCGACGGTCCTGCCGGCCAAGGTTCCAAACCTCCTCATCAACGGCGCGACCGGGATCGCGGTCGGGATGGCCACCAACATCCCGCCGCACAATATTTCGGAGATCATCGACGGCGCGATGGCGCTGGCGCAAAACCCCGGGCTCGGCGTCGAAGAGCTGATGCGCTACATCCCCGGCCCCGATTTTCCGACCGCGGGATCGATCTACGGACGGCAGGGAATCCGGCTCGCCTATCACACCGGGCGCGGCTCGATCGTGATGCGCGGCAAGGCCGAGTTCGAGGAGCACAAGAACGGGCGCACCTCGATCGTGGTCACCGAGATTCCGTACATGGTGATCAAGTCGCGCCTGGTCGAGAAGGTCGCCGAGCTGGTCAAAGAGAAAAAGCTCGAAGGCGTGAGCGACATCCGCGACGAGTCGAACCGCGACGGCATGCGGATCGTCTTCGATCTGAAGAAGGACGCGGTGGGCGCGGTGGTCTTGAACAACCTGTTCAAGATGACCCCGCTTCAGTCTTCGTTCGGCGTCACCATGCTGGCGATCTCCGACGGGCAGCCGCGCCTGCTCACCCTCAAGGACGCGCTCCAGCACTTCATCGATCACCGCCGCGACGTGGTCACCCGCCGCTCGCTTTACGAGCTGAAAGAGGCCAAGAGCCGGCAGGAGATCGTCGAGGGGTTGGTGATCGCCGTCGACAACATCGACCGCGTCATCCAGATCATCCGCGCCTCGGGCGATCCCGACGAGGCGCGCGCGGCGCTGCTCGCCGAGCCGTTCATGGGCCTCGAGGAGTTCTTGCGGCGCGCCGGACGGCCCGAGGAGGAGATCGCAAAGCGCACCGAGAAGGGCGACTATCTTCTCTCCGAACGGCAGGCGCAGGCGATCCTCGACATGCGGCTTCAGCGCCTGACCGGCCTCGAGCGGGAGAAGCTCGACGCCGAGTACCGCGAGCTGTGCGAGACCATCGCGCGGCTCGAGGCGATCCTCTCCGATCCGGAGCGGCTGCTCCAGGTCATCATCGACGAGCTGACCGCGCTCAAGGCGCAGTTCGGCGACGAGCGGCGCACCCAGATCGTCGACGACGAGGGCGAGATCGCCGTCGAGGAGCTGATCGCCAACGAAGAGATGGTCGTCTCGATGAGCCACGGCGGCTACATCAAGCGCAGCTCGGTCTCGACCTACCGCGCGCAGAAGCGCGGCGGCCGCGGCATCACCGGCGCGTCGAACAAGGACGAGGACTTCGTCGCCAAGCTGTTCGTCGCGCAGACCCACGACCACGTGCTCATCTTCACCTCGCAGGGGCGCGCCTACTCCAAGCGGGTCTACGAGCTGCCCGAGGGCTCGCGGGCCTCGCGCGGCAAGGCGCTGGTCAACTTCCTCGAGCTCAAGGCCGACGAGCGGGTGGTCGAGATGCTGCCGCTGAAAAACTTCGAGGCAGGCAAGTTCGTGATGATGGCGACCGCGCACGGCGTGGTCAAAAAGACCGCGCTCGAGCTGTTCGGCAACATCCGCTCGACCGGCATCATCGCGCTCTCGATCGACGAGGACGACAAGCTGGTCGAGGTGCGCATCACCGACGGCAAATCGCACATCGTGCTGGCCACCCGGCAGGGGCGCGCGATCCGCTTCCCCGAAGATCGGGTCCGGCCGATGGGCCGCACCGCCCGCGGCATCAAGGGCGTCCGCCTGCGCGAAAACGACGAGGTGGTCGCCTGCGAGACCTTCCCCGAGGACGCGCCCGCCACCCTCATGACCGTCTGCGAAAAGGGTTACGGCAAGCGGACCCGGGTCACCGACTATCCGGTCAAGGGGCGCGGCGGCCTCGGCGTCATCACCATCAAGACCACCGAGCGCAACGGCCAGGTGGTCGGCTGCAAGCTGGTCACCGACGACGAGGATCTGATGCTGGTGACCAGCCAGGGCAAGGTCATCCGCATGCCGGTCAAGGGCATTCCCACCCTCGGCCGCAACACCCAGGGCGTGCGCCTCATCCGCGTCGAAAACGGCGAGACGGTGGTGGCGATCGAGAGCCTCGCCGAGCGCGACGAGGAGGAGGCCGGCGAGATTCAGGCCGCGCCGCTCGAAGTGATCGAAGGCGAAGAGGACCTCTCCGACGACGCAGCCGACGACACCGTCGAGTTCGAGACCCAAACCGACGACGACGACTCCGACGAGTAGGCTACTTCTCTTCCATCTCTTCGAGAATCAACTCCAGCTCCGCGATCGCTTCGAAGTCCTTCGGCCGCCCCGCCGCTCGCTTGACCTCGATCAACTTGACAATGCTCAAGCACAGACAAGGCAGGCCGTGGACCTCGAGCTCGGTCGTGCTCGGGAGGAGCGCTTCGTATCCGCCCCCTCCAACGATCTCACCCAGTACGTCGATATCGCCGAGATCGGTGGTCAGCGTGAAGTTGAGGCCGTTGCGCAGGGTTCTCTCGTCCCATACGAACGGAAGCCCCGCCGGTGCGCCGCGCAGGTAGGGATGAAACGGAACCAACACGGTCACCAGCCGACGGAGGTTCTCCGGATCCCGCGCATAAACGACGTCCAGGTCGAAGGTGAGCCGGGCGCTGCCATGCGCGATCGCGGCGGCGCCACCAACGACGATGAACTTGACCTGCCCCTCCGCGAGCGCAGCGAGGAGGCGCGGGTAGTCGGTCATTTTCGAGCGGCGCGCGCCGCCCGCCCAGCTCGACGCATCTCAGCGGCAAAGCGCTGCATGTCCATGAGCTGCTCGAATCGCTCTTCGACCGTGCGCTTGAGGTTCGCCCGAATGAGCGTCCGATCGACTCCCGGCTTGTAAGCCTCAATCACCGGATCGACGTATCGTTCGTCGCTGGACATCGAGATCAATATAACACTACAAAAGGGCCATGCAGCGAGAGCGGTCGGAGGCACTGTCTGAGCGCGCGCGACGGGTGATTCCAGGCGGCGTCAATTCGCCGGTGCGGGCGTTTCGCGGGGTGGGCGGCGATCCGGTGTTCGTCGCCCGCGGCAAGGGGCCGTACCTCTACGACGTCGACGGCAACGAGTACGTCGACTATGTCGGCTCGTGGGGGCCGCTCATCTTGGGGCACGCCCATCCGGAGGTGCTGGAGGCGATCGCAAAAGCGGCCGCCGACGGCACCAGCTTCGGCGCGCCGACCGAGCGCGAGGTGCGCTTCGCCGAGACCCTCACCCGACTGGTTCCCTCGATGCAGAAGGTGCGGCTGGTCTCCTCGGGGACCGAGGCCACCATGTCGGCGCTCCGGCTCGCGCGCGGCGCCACCGGCCGAGACAAGATCGTCAAGATCGACGGCGGCTATCACGGCCACGCCGACTGCTTGCTGGTCGCCGCCGGCTCGGGCGCGGCCACGCTCGGGCTGCCCGGATCGGCGGGCGTCACCGACGGCACCGCGGCCGACACCCTGACCGTCCCCTGGAACGACGAGGCGGCGCTCGCCGCCCTGTTCGCCGCGCACGCGCGCGAGCCCGACAAGCGGCGGATCGCGGCGGTGATCGTCGAGCCGGTGTGCGGCAACATGGGCTGCGTTCCGCCGGCGCCCGGCTGGCTCGAGGCGGTGCGGCGGCTCACCCGCGAACACGGCGCGCTCCTCATCTTCGACGAGGTGATGACCGGCTTTCGCGTCGCGCTCGGCGGCGCGCAGGCGCGCTACCAGATCGAGCCGGACCTCACCTGCCTCGGCAAGATCGTCGGCGGCGGATTGCCGGCGGCGGCCTATGGCGGGCGCGCCGACCTGATGGCGCACATCGCGCCCGACGGGCCGGTCTATCAAGCCGGCACCCTCTCGGGCAATCCGCTCGCGGTCGCCGCCGGCGAAAAGACCCTCGAGCTCCTCGGTCGCCCGGGCATCTACGAAGCGCTCGAGCGCTCCTCGGCGCAGCTGGTCGACGGCATCGCCGCGCTCGCGCGCGAAGCGGGCGTGCCGCTCATCGCCAATCGGGTCGGCTCGATGTTCACCGGTTTTTTTGCGAATCAGCCGGTCGTCGACTACTCGAGCGCCAAGCGCTCCGACACCGCGCGCTTCGGCCGCTTTTTTCACGCGATGCTCGATCGCGGCGTCTATCTCGCGCCCTCGCAGTTCGAAGCCGCGTTCGTCTCGCTAGCCCACGATGGTCGCGCCCTCGATCGCACGCTCGAAGCGGCCAAGCACGCCCTCAAAACCGTTTGACCTGATAGATGCGGCGTGTTAAGAGCGCGCACGCGAAAAGCGGAGGGAGGGCGCCATCGATCGAAAGTTGCTGGAGTTGACGTCGAGGTTCAGCTATCTCGGCATCTTCTTCGGCACCGCCGTGGTCCTCGGTTACTTTGCGGGACACTGGGCGGATCAGAGGTGGCACACCGATCCGTGGCTGAGCATGACGGGGGTTCTGATCGGAGTGGCGGCAGGTTTCCGAGAGCTTTATAGATTGTCGCGGCTGGCGATCAGAGACGACAGCGACCGCAAGACTTGAATCGAAGCGAAGAGACGCACATGGACACCAAGCACCTCCACGCCGTCGAGAAGACGACCCTGCTGCTCGCAGCGGTGGTGACCGCCGTCGCGATCCTCGCGCTCGATCGGCGGATGGCGTTCGGGGTCGTCATCGGCGCCGGCCTGATGGCGCTCAACGCCTGGGCCCTGCGCCGGATCGCCGATCGGATGAAGATCACGCGTCGCCCCGGCGCGACGATCTTGCTCTTCAATCTCAAGATGGCGCTCTTGATCGCGCTGGTGTTCGCGGTCATCCATTTCCTGCATGTCGACGGAGTCGGGCTGGTGATTGGGATCTCGACCTTCCCGGCCGCGATCGTGGTCGTCGCCGTCCGTCACGCTCTCGGCGCCGACGCTCCGCCCGAGTCGCCCGAGCAGCCCTCCGACCCTACCGAAGGTGACACGACGCATGGGTGAGGAAACCACCTGGTTCAGCCTGCTCCCCGGGGTGAAAAACCTCGAGGCGTTCTCGCGCCAGTACCTGGCTCGCACCCAGGTGGGAATCGCGCAGTTCCCCTCGAGCTTTTCGCTCACCCACGTGTTCGGAGTGGTGCTGGTGCTGATCCTCGGCACGTTCGGCGCGCTGATCTTTTATCGCGCGATGGCCAAGGGCGGCGAGCACGCGATCGTCCCGCCCACCCGCTTGAACGTGCGCAACATCTTCGAGCTGTTCGCCGACGCGGTGTACGGGGTCATGGAGAGCGTGATGGGCGCCAAGAACGCCCGTCAATATCTGCCGCTCATCGGCACGATCGCGTTCTTCATCTTTTTCTCGAACTGCCTGGCGCTGATTCCCGGCTTCGTTCCCCCCACCGCGGTGCTCAAGCCCAACGCGGCGCTGGCGCTCACCGTGTTCGTGATGACCCACGTATACGGCGTGCGGCAGCACGGCCTGTCCTACTTCAAGCATTTTCTCGGGCCGGTGATCTGGCTCGCGCCGTTCATGGTGTTGATCGAGATCATCAGCCACATCGCCCGGCCGGTGTCGCTGTCGATCCGACTGCTCGGCAACATGTTCGCCGATCACAAAGTGGTCGGCGTCTTCTTCACGCTGGTGCCGATTCTGGTGCCGGTGCCGTTTCTGATTCTCGGCGTACTGGTCTGCATCATTCAAGCGTTCGTGTTCACGCTCCTCGCGATGGTCTATATCCAGGGCGCGGTGGCCGAGCACGATCACGGCGATGAGGCGCACGCGCACGAGGCACACTAGGCCATCAGGCAAAGACACTTCCAGGGAGGAAGGAAAATGAAATTGGCAAAAGTTCTGACCAGCATCTCGGCGGCGTTCGTGACTCTGATGGTCGCGTCGGCGGCGTTCGCGCAAGAGGCGGGCGCGAATGCGGTGGCGTTTGGCGACCGCGACAAGTGGATCGGCGTCGCGATCGGCTTCGGCATGGCGTTCGCGGCGTTCGGCGGCGCGCTCGCTCAGGGCCGCGCGTCGGCGGCGGCGCTCGACGGCATCGCCCGCAACCCGGGCGCTGCGGACAAGGTGTTCACCCCGCTCATCCTCTGCCTGGCGCTCATCGAGTCGCTGGTCATTTATTCGCTCGTCATCTCCTTCATGCGCCTCGGCAAGGTCCACTAACCCACGGACGCCGCTTCGGCGGCGTCTGCATTTTCCCTCTCGGCTAGACGAACTTCGCGTAGGTGCGGGCGCGGTCGGCGGCGATGTCGTCGTAGATGGATTGGAGGCGGGCGATGCCTTCGCGCCTCGCGGTGGCGTGGTTGTCGCGGGTGATGCGCTCGGAGACCGGGAGCTCGGCGGTGCGGCGCTCGAGCTCGGCCCAGCCGGCCGCGCTGAACTCGAAGAAGAAGGCGCCGCCGGGCGTGCCGCGCGCCTTGACCGCGTCGAGCGCATCGAAGCGCACCAGTTGAATGGTCGGATCGGGCGAGCGGCGGAAGAAGCTGACCATCCGCTGCGGGCTCTCGTCGCCGTACGGCGCGTCGGGGTGAAACGCGGCCATCGCGAACGGCGCCCGCGGCGCGCCGCGATCGCTCGCCTGCCGGCGGGCCAGGTCGGCCTCTCTCAGCTCGTTCAGCAATCGATCGAAGGCCGCCGGCGCGATCGTCAGCCGGGGAAAAATGAGCAGCCCGATGACGATCTTGGGATCCGCCTCCAGCTCGGCGATCGCCGAAAGGCCCGCGGCGAGCTCCGGCGCGCGAGCGTGAAGCACCCGCCTGGCCACCTGGCCGCTCTTGCGCGCGCCCCGGGCGAACGGGCAGATGTCGAACGCGTCGACCAGCTCGTCGAGGTAGCGGTCGCTGAGCCGCAGCACCTCGGCCTCGAACGCGGGATCAGAACTTGATGGTGACACTCAAGAACGTCATCTTGTCATTGGTCTCGCGCAGGCGCCCGGAGAGCGTGCGCACGAAATTCCAGAGCAGCTCGTAGGCGAGATCGCGATCGACGAACAAGAGGTCTTCGAGATCCTCTTTGCGGATCACGAACAGCCGGCAGCGCTCGTGGACGATCGCGTGCGCCGAGCGCGGAAAGTCATCGATGAGCGCCATCTCGCCAAAGTAGGCGCCGTCCTTGAGCACCGCGAGCGCCTCCTCGCCCATCCCCGGCACCATCCGCGAGATGCGCACCGCGCCGCCGAGGATGAGATAGAACTTATCGCCCTTGTCGCCCTCGGCGAAGATGACGGTCCCGCCGTTGTGCTCCTCCTCGGCGCCGATATCGGCGATGCGCCTCAGGTAGGCGGCCGGCAGCCCGGCGAAGAACTTGATGTTGCCGAGGAGCTCGATGGCCTCGGTAGGCGTCATTCCGTCGCGTCCCCCATTTTGACTAATGGCTCAAAAACCGCTCGGCGTCGATCGCCGCCATGCAGCCGGTGCCCGCCGCCGAGATCGCCTGGCGATAGACGTGGTCGGCGACGTCGCCGGCGGCGAACACGCCCGGCACCTTGGTCGCGGTCTGCGCGCCCTTTTTGCCGGCGAGGATGAGGTAGCCGCTCTCGTCCATCTCGAGCTGCCCCTTGAACAGATCGGTGTTGGGCTGATGCCCGATGGCGACGAACACGCCCTGGCACTCGACGTCGGAAAGCGCGTTGGTCTTGAGGTTGCGGATCTTGGCGCCCTTGACTCCGCCGTGCCCCGGCTCACCGACGATCTCTTCGATCGCGTGCGAGAGCATCCAGGCGATCTTCGGATTCTCCTGCGCGCGCTGCTGCATGATCTTCGAAGCGCGCAGATCGTCGCGGCGGTGAATGAGCGTCACCTTGGAGGCGTGCTTGGTGAGGTAGCTCGCCTCCTCCATCGCGGTGTCGCCGCCGCCGACCACCAGCACGTGCTGGTCGCGGAAGAAGAAGCCGTCGCAGGTCGCGCACGCCGAGACGCCGTAGCCCTTCAAGCGATCTTCGGTCGGCAGCCCGAGCCACTTGGCCTGCGCGCCGGTGGCGATGATGAGCGCGTCGGCGGTCACGTTCAGGTCGCCTTCGACCCCTTGGATCTTGAGCGTGAAGGGGCGCTTCGACAGATCGACGCTCTCGACGTCGCCGGCCAAAAAGCCGGTGCCGAACCGCTCGGCCTGCTCTTTGAAAAGCCCCATCAGCTCGGGCCCGAGAATGCCTTTGGGAAATCCCGGATAGTTCTCGACGTCGGTGGTATTGACGAGCTGCCCGCCGGGAGGACCGCCGCGGGAGAGCCCCTCGATCACCAGGGGCGGAATGGCGGCGCGCGCGGCGTAGATGGCGGCGGTGAGCCCGGCCGGGCCCGACCCGATGATGACGATCCGTTCGTGTCGATCCATGGGGTCTGCATCATAACGCAAACCGGGGCGCTTGCTACAGCCGGCCGGCCCAGACCGCCACGATGCGCTCGGCGGCGTGCCCGTCCCACAAAGGCGGCCGCTCTCCCCTTCGCTCCGGGCCGGCGAGCGCCCGCTCGAGCTCGCGCGCGATCCGCGTCCGGTCGCGCCCGACCAGCACGTTCGATCCGACGAGGCAGGTGATCGGCCGCTCGGTGTTTTCGCGCAGGGTGAGGCACGGCACCCCGAGCGCGGTCGTCTCCTCCTGCACCCCGCCCGAGTCGGTGAGCACCACCCGCGCCCCGTCGAGGAGCTGGAGAAAATCGAGATAGCCGCGCGGCGGCGAGAGGAGCAGCCCTTCCGGAAGCCGCAGCCCTTCGCGCTCGGCCGCTTCGATGCGGGCGCGGGTGCGCGGGTGCAGCGGAAAGACCACCGGCAGCGCGCGCGCGACCTCGCCGAGGATCTCGATCAACTCGGCGAGCATCGCCGGCGCGTCGACGTTCGAAGGCCGGTGCAAGGTGGCCAGCGCATAGCCGCGCGGCGAAAGTCCGAGCGCTTCGATCGCGCGCCGCCCGCGGGCGGCCGCGAGGTGCTGATCGAGCGCGTCGATCATCACGTTGCCGACGAAATGGATCGACTCCTCGGCGCGGCCCTCGCGCCTTAGGTGCTCGCGCGCTTCCGGCGAATGGGTGTAGAGCTCGTCGGCGATCGCGTCGGTGACGATCCGGTTCACCTCCTCGGGCATCCCGCGATCGAACGAGCGCAGCCCCGCCTCGACGTGATCGACCGGCACGCCCTCCTTCACCGCCACCATCGCCGCCGCCACCGTCGAGTTGACGTCGCCCACCACCACCACCCGATCGGGCCGCTCGTTTTTGAGCACCGGCTCAAAATGGAGCATCACCTTGGCGGTCTGCTCCGCCTGCGATCCCGATCCCACCCCGAGGTGATGGTCCGGCTCGGGCAGCCCGAGATCGGCGAAGAACACATCGTTCATCGCCGCGTCGTAGTGCTGCCCGGTGTGCACCAGCACCTGGCGAATCCCCGGCGTGCGCCCCGCCGCGCGCATCACCGCCGCCACCTTCATATAGTTGGGCCGCGCCCCGACCACGTGCAGCACCTTCACCCCAACGTCATAGGCACCCCGGACCCGCTTGCACTTTTTTCCGGCTACTCGCTCGCAGGCGGCGGCGCGGCGGGCAGCTCGACGAAGAACGTGGAGCCCTGGCCCAAACGCGACTCGACCCCGACCGAGCCGCCGCAGGCTTCGACGATCCGCCGCACGGTCGCGAGCCCGAGACCAAAGCCGCCCGCCTTGCTGCCGGCGCCGCGAAAAAAGGGCTCGAACACCGACCGCTCGGTGCCGGGCGGAATGCCGGGCCCGGTGTCTTCCATCTCGACGCGGACGCGCCCGCCGCGCTCCCCGGCGCGGATGGTGATCTTCCGTTCGCCGCTCTTCTCGACGATGAACTTGAGCGCGTTGTGCAAGAGGTTGGTGATCACGCTAGTCAGCGCGCCGCGGCTGCACGCCACGTTCACCGGCTCGCAGGCCGAAGCGTCGACGGTGGTCTCGGCGCTCGCGGCCTCTTCGCGCAACATCGCGATCGCTTCGTCAACCACCTCGCGGATGTTGGCCGTGCCCGGCTGCGGCCGCGCTCCGGAAAGCGCGAAGTCGAGCAGGTCGTCGATCATGCTGTTCATCGACTGCACCGGCTGGCTGAGCCGCGAGAAGGTCTCTTCGTCGTGACGCCGGCGCACCACCTCGAGGCGCAGCGACAGGGCGCCGAGCGGGTTCTTCAAATCGTGCGCGATCCGTCCGGCGAACTGCTCGAGCTCGCCCGCCCGCCGCTCGGCCCGCAGCCGCCGCTCTTCGGCGAGCCGCGAATAGATCGTGAGCGCGCGCGAGGTGAGCAGGATGAGCACCAGCGCCACCAGCACCGCCAGCACGTCCAAGCCGTAGCTGAAAAAGCTGAACCGGCGGCGAACCGAGATCATCTCGCCGCTCATGCGGGTGATCTGCGCGACGTCGAAGTCGATCACCCTCTTCAGCGCCGCCGACGCGCGCAGGCCGAAGGGAATGGTCTCGCTCCGCATGGTCGTGCGGGCGTCTTTCAGCGCTCCTCGTTCGAGGAGGACGAGCGTGCGATCGACCGCGCGCTCGAAGGTGTCGATGTTCTCGTCGATGGGACGATAAAGCGCCTGCTCGCCGGGGTAGAAGGGCAGCGCGAGATAGGCCGACAGCGCGGCGTGCAGCCGCCCGTCGTCCTCGGCGAAGAACGAACGATCGATCGGATGCCCTTCGGCGGCCGAGTTGAACGCGAGCCCGACCCCCGCCGTCATGTTCTGCAGCGCGGCGTGGACGGCGGTGAGCTGCACGACGCTCGGCCCGGCGTTCTCCGACACGCTCTCGCCGAAGCGCTCGATCGATCGCGACTCGCGCGCCAGATAGGCGTTGGCGATGATGAACATCACCACCGCGAGGGTGGTGGCGGCGAACAGACGACCTATCGACGAGGTGCCTGCGAACCCGGCCATGCCGAGCGGTTATAAGTCTTTTGCCGCGGCTTGACGAGCGTCCGGCTACGCGGCGACCTTCTTGAAGCGGCGCACGCTCAGAAACACCAGCGCGCCGGAGATGACCACCAGGGCCATCACGTGCGGCAGAAGCTCCCAAGGGCCGGCGTTGCGCAAGACCACCCCGCGCATGATCGTGACCATGTGGGTCGCCGGCAGAAGCTCGCCGATCGCCTGGAGCAGCCACGGCAAGCCCTCGAACGGGAAGATGTAGCCGGAGAGAAAAATCGAGGGCAAGAGGAACATCTGCGCCATCTGCTGCGCCTGCGCCTGGGTCTGCGCGCGCGTCGAGATGAAGAGGCCGAGCGAGAGCAGCGCGAACAGATAGATCACCGCCATCGCGAACAGGAAGAGGAGATTGCCGCGGATCGGCACCGCGAACCCCCAGCGCATGATGAACAGCACCATCGCCATCTCGACGAGGCCGATGAACAGATAGGGCCCGAGCTTGCCGAGCATGAGCCCGAGCGGATCGATCGGCGTGACCAGGAGCTGCTCGAGCGTGCCCTTATCGCGCTCGCGCACGATCGCCACCGCCGCCAGCACCATCGCCACGATCTGCAGCAAGATCGCCACCAGCCCGGGGATGATGTAGTTGGCGGTTCGCCCGTCGGGGTTGAAGAGGATGATCGGCTGCGCGCTCAAAGATGGTCCGGCGGCCTGGGTCACCGCCTCGAGGTTCATCTGCGCGGTGAGTCCGTTGACCGACGCCAGGGCCTGCGCGCTCGCGGTCGAGTCCGAGCCGTCGATGAGCACCAAAATTTTCGCGCTCTCATGACGGGCGCGCTTGTCGTGGAAGTCGGGCGGGATCACCACCGCCACCCGCGCCCGCCCGGCGGTGATCGCCTCGCGCGCCCGCTTCGGGTCGGGCGTGATTTCGCTGATCTCGAAAGTATCCGTCGCGCGCAGCCGATCCATCAGCTCGCGGCTGTCCGAGGAGTGATCCTGATCCACCACCACCGTCGGCAGATGCTTCACCGTCATGTCGATGAAGCCGAACAGGATGAGCTGGAAGATCGGGATCGAGAACGCGGCGATCAGCGTGCCGCGGTCGCGAAAGATGTGGATGAACTCTTTGCGGAAGACCGCCTTGAACGAGGACCACATCAGGCGCCTCCGAATCCGGCGCCCGCGCGCGCGCGCGCCGCGTCCTCGGTGAGCGTGACGAACACGTCCTCGAGCGTCGGCGCGATCGCGCGCACGGTCGCGCCGGGAAAGCCGGCGTGGTGCAAACGATCGACGAGCTCGCGATCCGAGGTGGCGGCGCTCACGAGCGCGTGCACCGCCTGCCCGAAGATGGTCGCAGTCGAGCAGAACGGCTGCTGCCGCAGCCAGGCGAGCGCGCGCGCGGTCTCGGCGGTCTCGACCTCGACGCGGCGGCAGTCGGGACGATTGACCGCCGGCAGCTCCTTGAGCGAGTCGGGCGTGCCGTCGGCGAGCATCTTCGACAGGTAGAGATAGCCGACCTCGCTGCAGCGCTCGGCCTCGTCCATGTAGTGCGTGGTGACGAGCAGCGTGATCCCTTCGGCCGCGAGCGCGAACAGGAGATCCCACAGCTCGCGCCTGGCCACCGGATCGATCCCGGCGGTCGGCTCGTCGAGAAACACCACCTTCGGCTCGTGCATCAGCGCCGCGCCGAGCGAGAGCCGCTGCTTCCAGCCGCCGGAGAGCTGCCCTGCGCGCCGGTCGATGTACGGGCCGATGTGGGTGAGATCGATCGCGGCCTGGCGCCGCGCCTTGAGCCGCTCGCCCGAAAGCCCGTAGACCCGCGCGTAGAAGTCGAGGTTCTCCATCACCGTCAGATCGTCGTAGAGCGCGAACTTCTGGCTCATGTAGCCGATCTGCCGCCGGATCGCCTCGCCGTCGGTGGCCACGTCGAGCCCGAGCACGCTCGCCTCGCCCTCGGTGGGCGCGAGCAGGCCGCAGAGGATGCGGATGAGCGTCGACTTGCCCGAGCCGTTCGGGCCGAGCAGCCCATAGACGGTGCCGGTGCGCACCTTCAGCGAGACCCGATCGAGCGCGACGAACTCACCGAACTTGCGGGTGAGCTCGTGCACCGAGATCGCGTTTTTTGAGCCGCTGCTCATTTTGGAACCTGGATGAACGCCGCCATCCCGGCGCGGAGCTGGTCGCGCCCGTTCTGCTTGAGCCCCACCCGGGTGGCGAACACCTGGTCGGCGCGCTCGTCGGCGGTCTGCAGGTTGCGCGGCGAGAACTCGCCGACCCCGTTGATGTGCTCGACCACCCCGTCGAAGGTCTTGCCGGGAAACGAGTCGACCCGCACCGCCACCTTCTGCCCGAGCTTGATCTGCCCGAGATGCGTCTCCGGCACATAGATCCGCACGTAGAGCTGATCCTCTTCGAGCAGCTCGGCGGCGGTCGCGTTCGGCTGAACGATGTCGCCCGGCCGGAGATCGAGCGACTCGACCATCGCGTCGCGCGGCGCGCGAATGGTCAGCTCGCCGAGCGCGACGTCGATCGAATCGAGCCGCCCCTTGGCCGCCTCGACCTGCCCGCGCGCGGCCTCGATGTCCTCGACCCGCGAGCCGGCCTTTATCAGCCGCTCGGACGCCTTCGCCTCGGTGGCGCGCGCCCGGGCCTGCACCACCTCTTCGCGCCGCGAGCCGTTCTTCAGCTCGTCGAGCGACTGGCCGAGCGCGTCTCTCTGCGCGGCGGCCGCGCGCAAATTGCTCTCGGCATTGTCGAGCTCGGCGCGCGAGGCGGCGCCCTTGGAGAAGAGCAGGCGCATCCGCTCGGCGTCGAGCTTGGCCTTGTCGGTCACAACCTCTTGCGCCGAGAGCCGGGCGGCGGCGGCGGCGATCTGCTCGGAGCGCGCGCCGGTGCGGGTCTGCTCGAAGGCGGCCTCGGCATTGAGCGCGCGCGCCTTGGCCTGCTCGATCTCCTCGGGCCGCGCCCCCTTCTCGAGCTTGTCGAGGTTCGCCTGCGCCTGGTCGAGCTGCCCCTTGGCCTGTAGCCGCTGCGCCGGCAGATCTCCCGGCTCGAGCTGAAGCAGCGCCTGGCCCGCCTTGACCCGCGCGCCCTCGTGCGCGAGCACCTCCTTGACGCGCCCGCCCACCCGCGAGCCGACCGAGATGTCGCGCGCCTCGACGGTGCCGCTCCACTCGTACGGCTGCCGCCAGTCGTAGACGCGATAGCCGCCGTAGATCAGCGCCCCGAGCACGCCGAGCGCGATGAGGAGTCTGCGGGTGCGGGCCGCCGCGCGCTTCGCTTCCGTCTCTGCGCTCAAGGGATGTGGCTCCTTTGCCGGTTTGATGAGTGGCGACTCAAAAATGAGCCAAATTTTTTACGGCGCGGCGCCGTTCCACAGCAGGTCGATCAGCTCGAGGAGGTAGCGATCGGTCGGGATCACATCGAGGCCGTTGGCCTTCATGAGCAACTCGAAGAACACGTAGTTCTGCAGCGAGCCGACGAACACCCGCGCCAGCACCTGCGGATCGCGCCGCTTGAGGCGCCTTGCGCGCATCTCCTTGTCGAGCACCGCCGCCACCCGCCTCAGCCCCTTGAGCGGCGGCGGATCGGGCGTGCTCAAGACCTTGGGAAACGGTCCACCGTCGCGGTTCGACCAGCTCATCATCATGAGCGGCATCACCCGACGGAAAAAGTCGATCGCCTCGGCGCCCGCGTCGCGCCAGGTGCGCCGCAGATCGCCGCGCCCCACCCTTCTCTCGAGCAGCCGGATGAAGTCGGGATCGTCCATCTGCGGCTGCATCGCCGCCTGGAACAGCTCGCGCTTGGTGGGGAAGCGGTTGAAGATCGACCCCTCGGCGATCTTCGCCTTGCGCGCCACCTGGGCGGTGGTGGCGCTGATCCCCTTTTCGAGGAACACCGCGCGCGCCGCGTCGAGGATCTGCTCGTCTTTGATGGTCGACGGCCGCGGCATGTTTCTGAGTGTGTGCTCAGAAACCCACGCCGTCAAGAGCCGCCGGTCGGCTAGTACGGCGGCACAGTAGTTTTGATCGGTTGATCGAGGCGCCAAAGGCGCCGTCGGCGCGGAGTCGCGCCGTCAGCAGGGGTGGGGACCCCGACGGCTTTGCCGACGGGGCGGGGCGGCACGCCCCGAGGGATCGAGGCTAGTACCTCGCCCATTTCGCACATCCGGCTCAACCCGTCACCTTCATTGTGGCGAGGTACTAGCCGCGGAGCGCGTTCCAGATCAGGCCGGGGAGCCGGCCGACCGAGGGCGCCGCCTCCATCTTCACCAGCCGGCGGCCGATCCGATCCGCGGTCTTGTGGCCGGCAAACCAGGGCGGCTTGGGCTTGGCCACGAGCGGCCCGCGGATCACCACCTTCTCGATGTCGGGATCGTTCAGCATGAAGGTGTTGTGGACCCAGCCGCGCCCGCTCTGGATGTCGGCGAGCGTGGTCGACGGATGGCCGCCCCACGGCGTGACCCCGAAGGCGAAGCCGAGCGCCGGCCAGTGATTGACGCACACCGTGCCGTAGCGCAGCTCGCGGATCGCGCGGTCGACCGCGGCGGCGACCTTGGGATCTTTGAGCGAGGCGGGATGAACGATCAGCGTCGCCGACAAAGTTCCCCACACCCGCTCGTTACAGAACTTCACCGCCGCGTCGAGGAACGCCACCGGATCGGCCGAGCCGATCGCGGTCTCGCTCACCACCGAGCACCACGGCTCCATGTGAAAGCACTTCTCGTCGTTCTTTTCGGGATCGACGTCGGGGATGATCGCCCACGGCAGCGTGCCCGGCTCGGTCGATCCGATCCGCTCGACGTTGGGATGCGACTCGACGAGCTGCTTCCAGCGATCCTCGGCGCCCGGGTAGTAGGCCTTGCGCACCGGCACCCGCGCGAGCGAAGCGGCGAGCGCGCGGCGCAGCTTGTCGCGCCCCTCCCAGCCCTTCGGCTGCACCAACAGCTTGGCCGAGTTGCAGTTGAACGAGGCGTTGTTGGCGATCGCGGCGCAGATGCTCTCGCCCTGAAACGCCAGCTCCCGGTCGGTGTACGGGCCGGGCACCACGATCACCGGGCTGACGTTGCCGAGCTCGGAGGTGATCTCTTTTTTGAGTAGCGGCTCATTTTTCCGCTTGCGCGCCTCGCGCTCCGGGCCGGGCGGGCCCCACACCATCAGATCGTGGGTCTTGTCCGAGCCGGTGATGTGGATCTCGTCGACCTCGGGGTGCTCGACCAGGTAGGCGCCGTCGTCGCCCGCGCCGTAGACCACCGCCAGAAGCCCGCGCTCGATCGCGGTGGCGAACGCGCGCTCGATGAACGGCCCGACGTGCGCGTTGACCGGGTTCATCTTGAGCACGCACACCTTGCCCTCGACGAACATCTTGTAGATCACGTCGGTGGGCGGGATCGACGCGACGTTGCCGGCGCCGAGCACCAGCGCGATCGTCCCCTTCCGTTCGGCGGGCGGAGTCTGGTAGTGCGCGCCCGCGCGCGCGATCACCTCAGCGGCGGTGACGCCCGGCTGCATCCACACCTCGGCGGAAAAGCCGCCGAACAGGATCTTGTCGAAGCCACTCGGCGGAAAGACCTTCACCCGCACCCGCCCGTCGGGCAGGGTCTCGACGCGCGACGGATCGATCACCGGGCGTCCTGCTTTGATCCGCTCCATGGTCTCGATGAGCAGGCGCAGGTTGCGGATCACCACCGTCGGGCCGGCCAGCCACTCCTCGGACGCGAGCGGGCTCTCGGGATCGATCCCCTTGACCCGGCAGCCGGCGATCACGCTCTCCTCGGCGATCGCCAGATAGCCGTCGAGCATCCGGCGCGCGAGCGCGATCCGCTCGTCGAGCGCGGATTTGGCGAAGCCGTCGGCGGAGGCGCGCAGCCTTGCGAGCGCGGCGTCGAGCGCCGGGCGCAAGGTGGCCTGCGGAACGGGGGATGTCTCGGCGACCATGGAAAGCCTCCTCGTCGGGGAACCTGGCGATACTAGATCAGATGGCGCGGGTCCAGGCGCCGGATCGACCGCCGCGCTTGGACTCGAGGCGGATCTCGGTGATGCGCATGCCGCGATCGATCGCCTTGCACATGTCGTAGATGGTGAGGCCCGCGATCGCGACCGCGGTGAGCGCCTCCATCTCGACCCCGGTGCGATCGTGGGCGCGCACGGTGGCGCGAATTTCGATCCGCGGCGGATCTTCGCGCGGGGTGAGCTCGAGCGCGACGCCGGTCACCCGCACCGGATGGCAGAGCGGAATCAGCTCGGAGGTGCGCTTGAGACCGGAGATCGCGGCGGTGCGCGCGATCCCGAGCACGTCGCCCTTCTCCATCGTGCCGGCGCGCACGCGCGCGAGCGTCTCGGGCGCCATCTCGATCGCGCCCGCCGCCACCGCCTCGCGATCGGTCTCCGGCTTGGCCGAGACGTCGACCATCTGCGCCGCGCCCGAGGCGTCGAAGTGGGTCAGGGTTTGTGAGTCCCCGCTCATTCAAACCGACTCATCACGCGACCGTCACCGACTTGGCAAGGTTGCGCGG
>JANWLJ010000018.1 GCA_025450955.1 Polyangium sp. (in: bacteria)
CCGCTGTCGCCGTATCGACGGCCGACCGATGCGCGGGTGCAGGCGTTTCAAGAGGAGCTCCGCGGGCGCGGGCTGCCGGTCTATGTGCGGCGCTCGCGCGGCGACGACATCGACGCCGCCTGCGGCCAGCTCGCGGCGCGCGACCAGACCTCCGCGCCGTCGCTGATTCCGCTTAGGACGTGATCGCGCGCGCTATTTCGGGCGCACGCGGTAGACCAGCCCGGCCTAATGATAGCGCGTCTAGCGCGCCTTCGGCCAGCGCGGCTTGTTGCGCCGCGCGCGCGCCGAAGCGTAAGGTAGAAGGATGCGTCGTCTATCGAGCCGGATGAGGTGGTGGCATCTCCTCCCGCTCGTGCTGCTCGCGGCGATCGCGGCCGATCGGTTTCACAGCCGCGCGCGGGCGATGCCGCCGCCGCTGGTGACCGATCCGCCGCGCCTGCCGCCGCCCGTCGAGACGGTGCCGGTGCGCCCGCACTATGGGCACGTGGTGATCATCAGCGAGGACGGGATGCGCGCCGATGCGGTGCAGCACCTGCATCTGCACTGGCACGAGCTTCTGCGATCGCACGGCGCGTTCAGCTTTCACGCGATGACCATCCGCGACGCCTCGACGCTGCCGGCGCACGCCTCGATGCTCTCGGGCGTCCTGCCCAAAGTGCACGGGCTCACCTGGAATTCGTGGCAGCCGAAGAAGGGCTGGATCCACGCGATCACCATCTTCGAGCGCGCCAAGGAGGCCGGGCTCTCGACGGCGTTCTTCAGCGGCAAGCCCAAGCTGCACCACATCGTGCCGCCCGGCACCGTCGGGATCTACGAGCGGCCCGGCTACTTTTGCAAGAAGGTGGCGGAGGAGGCGGCGCGCTATCTCATCGCCGAGAAGCCGGCGCTCACCTTCGTGCACTTCTCCGATCCCGACGACGCGGGCCACGCCAAGGGCTGGATGTCGCCGGCGCAGGTCAAGGCGATCGACCACAGCGACAAGTGCCTCGGGATCGTCTACGAGGGGCTCGAGGCCGCCGGGATGATCGACGACACGCTCATCATCATCACCGCCGATCACGGCGGGCACAACCGCGTGCACTCGGGCGCCAAGAAGATCGATCGCGAGATTCCGTGGATCGCCTGCGGCCCGGGCGTGCGCGAGGACTACCGCATCCCCGAGACCATCTCGACGGTGGACACCGCCGCCACCGCGCTCTACGCGCTCGGGCTGCCGATCCCGAGCGACATCGTCGGGGTGCCGCGCACCGACATTTTCACCGCCACCATCGCCGCCAGCGTCACCGCCAACTGAAGCGGCGCCGGGTCGCGAGCCCAAGGGCGAGCGCGAGCGCGATCAAGATCGCGCCTCCGCCGGCCGCTCCGTGCGCGGCTCCGATGGTGCAGCCGCAGCCGCTCGCCGGCTTCGGGGTCGGATTCACGCCCGCGTCGTCGCCGCTCGGGCTCGGCATGTCGGGGAAGTCGACTCCCAGATCGCCCGGCGGAGCCATCCCGGTGTTGCCGAATTCGAAGGCGCCGAGATCGATCGCGCTGCCGACGAGATCGCGCGGCCAGGAGCCGATCGGCGGCGTGAGCTCGAGGGTGGGCACGCCGTTTTGCATCGCGCCGTTTCCGTCGGCGTACATCGGGCTCGCCAGGCCGGCGTCGATCGCGGGCGAGCCCATCGCGAGGTGAAAATCGGTGGCGCTGGCGAAGCCGGGATCGGCGCCGCTCACGGTGCCGGTCACCGTCGCCGGCACGCCGCCCACGCCGGTGGTGATGAAGTTGTGATCGCCGCTCACGAGCGCCGCGGTCGCCGCGCTGAAGGTGAGCTGGGTGCCGGCGACTGTGGCGTGGACGATGTTGTTGTAGAGATAGACGTGGGTCGGGGCCGGCGCCGGGGTGCTGGTGAGAACGTTGAAGAGCCGGTTCGAAGCGTTGCGCATCACGAAGGTGTTGTTGATCGCGTAGAGCGCGCCGTTTCTGCTCGGGGTGGTGTCGTTCGGGTTGTCGGTGCCGAACAGGATCGTCTGCGAGTTGTTGTCGGCGGTCGCCGCGCGCACGATCACGTTGCCGACGAGCAGCGCGTTCGCGTTCGCCTCCGAGGTGTAGGGCCCCTGGATCAAATCGATCTCGTAGTTGCCCGCGTTCTCGACGAGGTTGTAGGCGATCTCGACGTAGCGGGTGCGCAGCTTGATGTTCTGCCCGCCGCGCGAGTCGTGGATGTGGTTGCCGACCAGCCGCACGATCTCGCCCTGGAGATAGAGGTTGTGGCTCTGGCCGTCATTCGCGCCGTTTCCGTAGATATCGCTGTTCTCGATGGTGATCACCGACGGGCCGTCCGACTGCGCGCCGTCCTGGTTGTCGTGAATCGACATATCGCGAAAGGTGACGTCGTGCGAGCCGGCGGTGAGGCGGAAGCCCGAGCCGTTGTTGCTCGCGTTCGAAGCGTGGGTGAGCTCGAGGTGCTCGATCTCCCAGTAGCTCGCGTTGTTGAATTGAAAGATCGCGCGCGGCACCGCGCCCGAGCCGCTCAAGTCGAGCCCGGTCGCGTCGAACACCGGGCGCGGACCGGCCACGCCGCGCATCACGATCGGCTGAGCGCTGGTGCCCGAGGCGGTGAGCTGGCACGCGTCGGTATAGGTGCCGGGGTCGACCTCGATGTCGTCGCCGGGCTGAAGCTGCACCGCCTTGGCCAGCTTGCACGGCGAGGTGTACATGCGGGCGGCGCCGACCTGATACATCGTCGCGCGCGCTGAAATCGGAAGGACAAACAGGAGACCGATCGATAGCGCGATTCGATTGAGGCCCATGCGACCATTGTACTCCCGTACAATCGGATGCGAGGCCCGCATGCTCGAACGACTCTCGCGCATCCTCGCTATCACCGCGATCGCCGGCGCCGTCGCCGGCTGCCACAGCGCGCCTTCCGGAACCGCGTGCAACGGCCACGACCAGCTGTGCGCGCGGCCTTATGATCAGGTGGTCTTTCCCGGCACCCACGACGCCTACTCGAACGCCGCCGAAAATTTTGGCGCGCCCGATCAGAGCTACCCGATGTCGCGCCAGCTCGCCGACGGAGTGCGGGTGCTGCACCTCGAGATCTACGACGACGCCGGCGTGGTGTCGCTCTGCCACTCGGTGTGCGCGGTCGGCAGCAAGCCGCTCCTCGATGGATTCAAGGAGATCCGCACCTTCGTCGCCGCCCATCCGCGCGAGGTGGTGACCCTGCTCATGGAGTCGAGCCAGGTCTCGAGCGATCGGATCGCGCAGGCGATGAAGGCGAGCGGGCTGCAAGCGTTCGTGCACCCGCAAGCGCTCGGCGCGCCCTGGCCGACGCTGGCTGAGCTGGTGAACCAGGGCGATCGGGTGGTGGTGTTTCTCGCCGACATGACCGCCACCGGCGGGCCGAGCTATCCGTGGCTGCTCGATCGCTGGAAGTGGACCTGGGAGACGCCGTGGAACAATAAGACCGCCGCCGATTTTTCCCGCTGCGACGCCGACCGCGGAACGATGGGCAACGATCTCTACGTCGTCGACACCTACCTCGAAGATCTGCTCCTGCCCACCGTGGAGCAGGCCAAGCGGGTCAACACCAACCCGTTTCTCTCCGATCGGCTGGCGCACTGCCAGGCGGTGGCGGCGCGGCTGCCGAACTTCGTGATGGTCAACTATTACGAGGTCGGCGACCTCTTTCACGACGTCGATATCTTGAATGGCCTGGCGCCGCCGACCGGCGACGATCTCGACGCCTTCCCGCCCGACTGGAATGACGCGTCCGCGAGCCTGCCCGACGGCGGCGCGACCGACGGCGGCGCGACCGATTGAGCCCAAAAAGAAAGGGCCCGCCGAAGCGAGCCCTTTCGAGATGCCTGAATCTTTTTTGGAGTTAGCCGACTTTGCGGACGTTCGCCGCCTGCAGGCCCTTGGGGCCCTGGACGGTGTCGAACTCGACCGTCTCGCCCTCGGTCAGGCTGCGAAAGCCCTCGCTCGCGATCGCGGTGTGGTGGACGAAAACGTCCGGCCCGCTCTCAGGAGTGATGAACCCAAAACCCTTCGCGTCGTTGAACCACTTCACGGTGCCTTTTGCCATTGTTCCGATTCCCTTGTTGCCCGCTCGTCGACTAGACGGACGGTGCTGTACTTAGCGCTGCCGACGAAGCGACCGAAAACCGGTGAGCCGTCTGAAACGCTGATCTGCCGCGGAGCCTACGTCGAGAATTGCAATAGAGCAAGCACGAACATTGGGTGGGGTAAAGGCCCTATACCATGGGCGCGCGGACGCCGAGGGCGCGGACGATCGAATCGAGCGCCTGGCGGGCGGGCCCGCTCTCGAGCTCCAGGTGCTTTTTCAAGATCGGCAGCACGTCGGGGTTGTCGAACTGAGCGAGCAGGCGCCGGGCGACGTCGCGCAGCGGCTCGACCTCGTAGCGCAAGACCTCGACCAGGAACTCGCCGGCCTCGAGGCTGGCGATCCGCCCGAGGCTCTCGAGCGCGACCTCCTTCACCCGCGGATCTTCGTTCTCGCGGAAGATCCGGGTGAGCGGATCGAAGGCGTGCGGGAAGTGCAGCGCCGACATCGCCTCGAGCGCCGCCTGGCGCACCACCTCGGCCTCGTCGCGCAGCCCGCGGTGGATCATGAGAAAGGTGCGCTTGAAGTAGAGGTGGCGGAGCGCGCGCATCACCCCGCGCCGCACCTCGGGGTGCGGGTGGCCGTAGAGCCGCTCGAGCGGGCGAAGCGCCGCGTAGGCTTGCAATTCGCCCATCCCCTGCGCGATCTGAGCGAGCGCGTGGGGATCGAGCTCGGAGCCGCTCTCCGGACCGGCGTCGAGGTGGTGCAGGAGCACGGTAAGCGCGCGGCGGCGGATCATGTCGGCATAGCGAACGTCGCCGACGATGCTGGCGCACACCTCTTCGTGATCGCCGTCGAGCTCCCACTCGATGAGATCGAGATACCAGATCTCGGGATAGGCGTGCTGCTGGCGCAGGTAGTCGGGAAACGGCGCGGCGTCGATCGCCTCCTGCCAGACCTCGGCGTAGCGCGCGACCACGTCGAGGTAGCGCTTCTGCTTCTTTTCCCCGAGCGCGAGCAGCGCCAATCGCTTGTACGACTCGCGCACCGAGAAGAAATCGCCGACCGAGTTGAAGGCGTCGATCGCGGCGAGATAGGCGTTCTCGGTGATCTCGACCGGGCCGCCGTCACGCTCGGTCTTCTCCGCCGCGCGCCACCAGATCTCGGCGGCGCGCTTCATGTAGCCGCGATCGTAGATGAGGCCGGCGCGGCGCGCGTAGTCGGCGGCCTCGCGGCACACCGTCGCCGCGGCGTGGAACTCCTCGCGCTCGAGGCTGATGCGCAAGAAGTCCTCGTAATATTGTAATACATAAAATTTGAGGTTGTCCTCTTTCAGGACCCGGATGCAGTTGATGTAGCCCTCGGCGAGGTTCTCGTAGCTGCCCGAGTCCTTGCCGAGCTTGAGCAGGATCGCGTAGCAGTCGAAGGCGCGCTCGCGCTCGCCACGGGTCTCGAACTCGTCGGCGACCTCTTCGAGCAGCAACTGCGACTGGATGAGGTGGCGGCTGGCGGCGTCGCGATCGCCGTCCTTGCCGGCGGCGAGCCCGAGGTTGAAGTGGACCAGCGCCTCTTCGTAGGCGTGGCCGCGCAATCTCGGATCGCGCAGCACCCGCTCCCAGGCGCGGCGCTCCTCGTGCGGCGCCTCGGCCTGGGCGAACGCGACGGCCGAGAGCACGTGACGCTGACCTTCGGCGTAGGCCTGCGCCGCCTCGAGGAACAGCCGCTTGGCCGGCTCGCCCTGGGCGCGGCGCGCTTCGAGCTCTTTGACCCGGGCGCCGAGCGCGGCGGGCGCGGGCGGCGCGAACGACTCGGTCGCGCGCGGAAAATCGTGCAGGTAGAGATAGACGTAGCCGGCCTGACGCGGGCGGTTCATCGCCCGATAGCACTGCGCGATTCCCTTGAGCCACTCGTCGTACTCGAAGTCGATGACGTGGGTCTGGGTGAGGAGCTGGCGATAGAGCTGCTCGGCCTCTCCGAAGCGGCGCGACGCGGCGAGCGACTGCGCCCGCGCCTGCAATTCGGCATTCGCTTCGATCACGACCAGCGTCCTCGGCGGCTCGAACCGTAGGGCGGGCCCTTGCGGCCCGCCGAGACCACAGCGGTGTCTCGGCCGGGGGCAAGCCCCGGCCCTACGTATCTCGCCGCAGTCATTTTTGTGTGCCGCGTGCCGCCGATCATGTGGGGGCGCCGCCGTCGTGAGGGGACATCGGGAGCTTGGCGGGCATGCCGGGGCGGCGACGGGGATAGAGGAAATCGACGTGGGCGTCGAGCTCGTCCTCGAGGCGCTCGACGAGCGGCTTGCCGAGGTGGGTGCGCCAGTCGGCGAGCTTCTGAACGCAGCGGCTGGTGGCGTGCACCTGGCCTTCATCGTCGAGCTGCTCGACCCGCACCTCGCGAAGCGGCGTGCCCTCGCCCTCCTGTCGCTTGCGCAAGAGCCGCGCCTCTTTTTTGCGATCGCAGTGGGAGATCTCGGTGACGAAGCTCCACCGCGACGCGAAGCGGCTCACGTGCAGATCGGGATCATCGATCTCGATCGCGCTCTCGACGTCCTTCGGATAGGACCACCAGATGCGATACGGCCCGGCCGGCTCACTCGGATCTTTCGGCTCGCCCGCGAAGCTGAGCGTGGCAAAAAGCGCGGCCGAGGCGAGCGCGAGCGAGCCGGCGAAGAGCGCGAGCGCGGCGCCCCGTCTCAACGCTCCTGCCCTCCCATCGTCTGAAAGACGTCGACCTGCGCCGAGAACAGCGGCTCGAGCAGCTCGTAGAGCGCACGGTGGCGTTTTTGCCACTTCTTCGCAGGCATCACCCAGGTGCCGACCACCACATAATCTTTGGGTCCCTCGGCGAGGATTTCGAGGGTGCGGTCGTCGGGATCGTCGGAGCCGTAGCGAACCTGAGCGCCGAGGTGCGCGCTCTTGATCGCCTGGGCGAGCGTGCGGTTCTTGTCGAGATCGTAGGGCAGGCGGGCCGGCTGGGGCGACCAGTTGGGATTGAGCCGGGTCGCCTCGCCGCCTTGGATGGTGAGCGTCACCCGCTTGCCCTCGACCATCTTGCTGAAGCGGATGCGCGCCTTGGCGACCATGTCGCCCTTGAGCACGCCGCTCAATTTCGGCATCGGAAAGGGCGGCATCGCCTGGGCGACGCCCGCCGAAGTGAGCAGCGCCAAAGCCAACACGCAATTTTTCATGGGCTCGTTCCCTTCCCCGCGTCGTGGACGATCTCGAGCGCGCGATCGCGCCGTCCCTTGCGGCTCACCAAGGTCTTCTCGTCGACGATCTGATGCCGGTGCAGAAGCTCGAGGTACTCGAGGCTCACGTCCGAAGAGGGCAAGATGAAGATGCCGTAGAGGTAGGCCTCGCGGCGGAGCTGCTGCACCACCTCGACCGGAATGTGACACTGCCCGTGGGTGATGATGTAGACCACCACCTGGCGGCGATCTTCGCGCCGGAGACGCTGAAGCTCGATCGCGAGCTGGCGAAACACCTTGGCGTAGTTGCGGCCGCGCTCGGACTTGAAACACAAAAGATAGGGCGCGGCGAAATCGCCGTTCTGCACCTTCTGCACGTCGTACAGGCGCGAGTCGAAGAAGCGCAGCCAGACGTCGTCGCCCTGGAGCGCCAGCTTCTTGGCGAGCGTGAGCGCGAGGCCGCGGCCGAACACCTGGCGCACCCCGCGCATCGACGGCGACGAGTCGACCAGGAGATATTGCAGCCGCCGCTCCTCTTCGCGCTGCCGCTCGTGGCCGTAATAGTAGAGCTCGTCGTCGATCACCTTGCGCTCGAACAGATCGTCGTCGTAGGCGAGCTCGGAGAGAATGAGCGCGTCGAGGTTGCCCTTCTTTTCGATCGAGGCGTAGCCGTCGACCGCGAAGGTCTGCACGCCCGAGGCGCGCGTGGTCTCGAGCGCCGACGGCAGCCGCTCGAGCGAGAAGTTGACCACGTCGTTCGCCTCGGCCGACTGAAAGACCGCGAACAGATCGACGAGGTCGAGCGCCGGGGTGGCGGCGCCGCCCGAGCCGGCGAACACGCCGAGCAGGCGCAGGGTGTCGAGATCGATCTGCTCGAGCGAGGTGTAGATGTGGAGCTGCTGCGAGGCGACGAAGCGCAGGAAGTTGATGAGCGGCGCGGAGTCGAAGTCGCGAAAGTGCGCGACCACGTCGGCGTCGGCGTAGGTCTGGGGATCGAGCGGCAGATCCTCGGCGCCGATCGCCTTGGTCGAGTCGGTCCAGCGATGATACAGGTCGCCGAGAATCTTGGTGAGCAGCACCGCCACCAGATCGTCGCGCAGCCGCCAGGTGGTGGCTTTCTCGACGATCTCGCTGGCGGCGATGGTGGCGAGCAGCGCCGCATACTGGCGAAGCAGCGCGCGCACCTCATCGGGCAGGCCCGCGCCGGTGATGAGCGGCTCCGACGGACCGAGCGTCACCCCGCCCGCGCCGCGCGGCGCGGTGAGCAGCAGCCCCACGTCGTGCACGAGAAACAGCGGCAGCCACACCCCGAGCCGGCCCATCCGATTGGCCCAGGCCGCGGCGCGCACCACCGCCATCGGGTTCGGCGCCCGCGCGTGCGAGAGCACCAGCGTGCCCACCTGCCGCGCCAGCCACGAACGCCGTTTATCCGCCGGGATCATCCGCTATCCGAATTTGGACGAGGCGAAGACGTTTTCGAGGAGCTGATCGACCTCTCCCACCATCCGCCGCGCGGTCTCGGAGTCGACCGCCTGGAGCGCGGCTTTGATCTCGTTCAAGTTCTTGAGCTGCGAAAAGAGCTGGATGTCGGAGAGCTGCTCGCCCGAGGTGAGCAGCTCGCGAATCATCCCGAGCTCGGCCAGAAGCTCGTCGAGCCCGGCCTGCCCGGCCGAGAAGCGCCGCTCCTGCGGATGGTCGCGATACCAACGATCGACCACCGGCCCGACGATCTCCTCGAGGATCTCGGTCTGATCGAGGTTGTTCCAGATGTGCTTGAGGAGAAAGAAGTCGCTGTCGTTCGGCTGCTCGCGCCCGTCGACGATCGCGCTGGCGGCGAACAGCTTGAGGAGCTTGACCACCCGCCGATCCGAGATCGAAATCCCCTCGGAGCGGATCTGAAACACCAGCCCTTTGTACTTGGAGAGAAAGTCCTCGGAGAACTGGAGGTGGCGATCGTAGTGGTGGTGCAGCTCGTGCAGATCGCGCGCGGTGAGGAGCGGCTTGACCTCGTTCTTGCCGCTCAAACGCACCGCCTCGTTGGCCAGCCCCTTGGTGACGAGATTGTGAAAGTGATAGCTGTCGAGGTTGTCGGAGACCGCGCGGATGAGGAAGCGATCGAAGATGGCCGAGAGGTTGTCGTCGTTCGGCACCTCGTTCGACGCGCCGAACATCGACAGGAGCGGCACGTCCATCATCCGCGCGCCGTTGGAAAACCGCCGCTCGTTGAGCAGCGTGAGCAGCGAATTCAAGATCGCCGAGTTGGAGCGGAAGATTTCGTCCAAAAAGACGATCTCCGCCTCGGGCAGCATCCCGTCGGTCTTGCGGGTGTAGGTGCCTTCGCGAAACGCCTTGATGTCGACGGGGCCGAACAGCTCGTTCGGCTCGGTGAAGCGGGTGAGCAGGTAATCGAAGTAGCGTGCGTCGACCAGCTTGGCGAAGGTGCGCACCATCGCGCTCTTGGCGGTGCCGGGCGGCCCGATGAGCA